>DASQCM010000173.1:0-3247 GCA_035634675.1 Gaiellaceae bacterium | reverse complement strand
CGCTCGGCCTGCTGGTCGCGGCGAGGCCTGCCTCCGCCACCACCCGGGCCACGTCCACGGCCGCGGCCGGGGCCACCCTGGCCGCCGCCGGGACCGCGCCGCCGCTGCCGCACCGGGCCGAGGCCCTCGCGGTCGGGGCCGCGCCCGCGACCACTCTCGCGGGATGCGCCGAGACCTTCCAGCGCACCGCCGCGGCGGCGCCGCGTGTCCTGGTCGCCCAGGCGCGTGTCGGTGTCGCCGAAGCCCTCCGGCATGATCTCGCCCTTGTTGATCCAGACCTTGACGCCGATCCGGCCGGCCGTCGTCTTCGCCTCGACGAAGCCGTAGTCGATGTCGGCGCGGATCGTGTGCAGCGGAACACGGCCCTCGCTGTACTGCTCGCGCCGGCTCATCTCGCCGCCGCCGAGGCGGCCGGAGCACTGGATCTTCACGCCGGCGGCGCCGGAGCGGATCGCGGACGCGAGCGCGCGCTTCATGGCGCGCCGGAAGGCGACGCGGTTCGACAGCTGCTCGGCGATCGACTGGGCGACGAGCTTCGCGTCGAGCTCGGGCCGCTTGATCTCGTTGATGTTGATGTGGACGTTCTTCTGCGTTAGCGCATGCAGGTCGCGCCGCAGCGCGTCCACCTCGACGCCGGACTTGCCGATCACGATCCCGGGCCGCGCGGTGTAGATGTCGACCGTGATCCGCTGCTTGTCCTTGCGGATCAGGATGTCCGACAGGCCCGCGTGCGCGAGCTTGTTGTAGATGTGCTCGCGGATCCGGACGTCCTCCAGGATGTAGTCCGCAAACTCCTTCTTGCCGGTGTACCAGTTGGACTTCCAGTCGTGGATCACGCCCACGCGGAGCCCGCCCGGATGGATCTTCTGTCCCATTACTTGTCCTCCTCGGGGGTCTCCGCCTCGGCCTCGGGCTCTTCGTCTGCCTCGCGCTCTTCGTCTGGCTCCTCGCCTGCCTCCGGCTCGGTCTCCTCAGCGGCCTCAGGCTCGATCGTTTCGGTCTCGTCAACAGCTTCCGGCTCCTCGACGGCCTCGGGCTCCTCGACAGGCGCCGGCTCAGGAGGCGCCATCGCCGGGACGGCGGGAGCAGCCGACGTCGGCGCGCCCTGGGCGAGCTCGATCGTGATATGGCACGTGCGCTTGCGGATGCGCGCGACGCGGCCGCGCGCGCGGGCGCGCCAGCGCTTCAGCGTCGGGCCCTCGTCGGCGTGGGCGGCGACGATCACGAGGTCGTCACCGTGCCAGTGGAGATCCGGACGGGACTCGGCGTTGGCGACTGCCGAGCGCAGCACCTTGTCGACGTCCTTCGCCACCGCGCGGTTCGAGAAGGCGAGGATCGTGCGCGCCTCCGGCACCGAGCGGCCGCGGATGAGGTCGGTGACGAGCCGCGCCTTCCGCGCGCTCGAGTGCACCCAGCGCGCCTGGGCGCGCACCGTCTCCCGCTCCTGTTCGACCACTGCCACGACTAACGCTTCACCTTTGCCGTCCGGTCGCCGGCGTGTCCGCGGAACGTCCGCGTCGGCGCGAACTCACCGAGCTTGTGTCCGACCATCTGCTCCGAGATGAACACGGGCACGTGCTTGCGGCCGTCGTGGACGGCGATCGTGTGGCCGACCATCTCCGGGAAGATCGTCGAGGCGCGCGACCAGGTGCGGATCATGTTCTTGTTGCCCGACTCGTTCATCGCCTCGATCCGGCTCAGCAGCCGGTCCTCCACGAAGGGCCCCTTCTTCGAGCTGCGACTCATCTAGCGACGACCCTCCTTGCCGCGGCGGCGGCCGCGGACGATCAGCTTGTCCGATTCCTTGTGCTTGCGGCGGGTGCGCTTGCCGAGCGTCGGCACGCCCCACGGGGTGACCGGGTGGCGTCCGCCCTTCGACTTGCCCTCGCCGCCCCCGTGTGGGTGGTCGACCGGGTTCATGGCCGAGCCGCGCACCGACGGGCGCTTGCCGCGCCAACGGCTGCGGCCGGCCTTGCCGCCGGTGATGTTCTGGTGGTCGAGGTTCCCGACCTGGCCGATCGTCGCCCGGCAGGTGAGCGGCACCCGGCGCATCTCCCCGGACGGAAGGCGCAGCACGGCGAACGCGCCGTCCTTCGCGACGAGCTGGATGCCCGAGCCCGCCGAGCGCGCCATCTTCGCGCCCTGTCCGGGCTTGAGCTCGACCGCATGGACGAGCGTGCCCGTCGGGATGTTCTCGAGCGGGAGCGCATTGCCGACGCGGATGTCCGCGGTCGGCCCCGACTCGACGCTCGCGCCGACCCGGAGCTGTGACGGAGCGAGGATGTAGCTCTTCGCGCCGTCCGCGTAGTGAAGCAGGGCGATCCGGGCCGACCGGTTGGGGTCGTACTCGATCGCGGCGACCTTCGCCGGCACGCCGTCCTTCTTCCGCTTGAAGTCGATGATGCGGTAGCGGCGCTTGTGCCCGCCGCCCTGGTGGCGCGTGGTGATCCTGCCGTTGGCGTTGCGGCCGCCCTTCTTCGAGAGCGGCGCGAGCAGGCTCTTCTCCGGCTCCGACTTCGTGACCTCCTCGAACGTCGAGACGGACATGAAGCGCCGGCCGGCGGACGTCGGCTTGTACCTACGAATCGGCACTACAGCTGCGCTCCCTCGAAGATCTCGATGCGGTCGCCGGCCCTGAGCTCGACGATCGCCTTCTTCCAGCCGGGACGCGTGCCCTTGATCAGGCCGCGGCGCTTCGGCTTCGGCTTCATCTTGATGATGTTCACGCCCACGACCTTGACGTCGAACAGCTCCTCCACGGCGTGGCGGATCTGGGTCTTGTGCGCGTTCTGGTGCACCTTGAACGTGTAGCGGTTTTCCGTGATCTGGTGGTAGCTCTTCTCGCTCACCACCGGAGCGATCAGAACCTGTCCCGGGTGGAGGCTCACGATGCCGCCCTCCCCTGAACGAGCGGCAGCGCAGCCTCACTCACCATGAGCGAGCGCGCCCACACGACGTGCGCGACTTCGAGCTCGGCGGGAACCGTGACGAGCACCCGCGGCAGATTGCGGAACGACTTGATCAGCGTCACCTCGTCCTCGGTCGCCACGATCACCGTCGGCGCGTCCTGGCCCCAGTCCCCGAGGAGCTCGACGGCCTGCTTGGTGGACGGTGCCTCGAACGAGTCGCCGGCGATCAGGCCGAGCGTGCCGGCCTGAGCGTGGTCGCTCAGCGCGGCGCGAAGCGCGGCACGTGCGGCCTTCTTGTTGACCTTGACGGAGAAATCGCGCGGCGTGGGCGGGAAGGC
>DASQCM010000172.1:0-19172 GCA_035634675.1 Gaiellaceae bacterium | reverse complement strand
CGACCACGCCACGGGGAGCGACATCCTGGCCTGGTACCGCTCGGAGACCACCACGATCCTCTTCGGCGGCTGGCTCTTCATGCTCGGCTGCCTCAGCTTCGTCACCTTCGTGGCCGGCCTGCGCGTGCGGCTTGCCGACGTAGTGGGAGCCTCGAGCCCCCTGCCCGGGCTCGCCCTCGCGGGAGCCGCGATCGCCGCCGTGTGCGGCATGCTCACCGCGGGTGTCGACGTCGGAGGTGCGATCGACAAGAACGACATCGGCCCGTCCACCGCGGCCGCGTTCCACCACTTCCTCGACGTGTTCTTCATCAGTGCCGAGCTCGCGGCGATCCTGCCGGTCGGCGTGGTCGCTGTCGTCGCCTGGCGGACGCGGCTCCTGCCTCGCTGGTGGGCCGCCTTCAGCGCACTCGTCGCGGTCGTTCTCCTCATCGGCCCGATCGGCTGGCTCGGCCTGATCTTCGGCGTGCCGCTCTGGACGATCGGGACGAGCCTGTTCGTCCTGCTCCGCTCACCCGAGCGAGCGCGGGGGACGGAGCCCGCGACCGCCTGAGGTCGTAGGGCGGGAGGCGCGCCGGAAGGGGGACGGCGCGCCTCCCACAGCTACGCGACTTGGCTGGTCGCCCGCGACGCTGCCTCGTGCGCGGGCAGGTAGAGGCGCTCGACGTACTCGGCCACCATCCGCGCCGAGCCGAAGCGTGGCCCGAGCACCGCGATCGACTCCCGCATCAGCGCGATCCACCGCTGCGGCAGCCCCGCGTCGTCCCGCTCGTAGTACGCCGGCAACACCTGCTCCTCGAGCACGGCGTACAGCGCCTCGGCGTCGGCCTCGTCCTGCTCCGCCTCGGTCGCGCCCTCGCCCCACGAGCCCTCGATCGCGAACCCGTACGCCGGCGAGTACGCCTCGGCCCACCAACCGTCGAGGATGGAGCAGTTGAGCCCGCCGTTCAGCGCCGCCTTCATCCCCGAGGTACCGGATGCCTCGAGCGGCCGCCGCGGCGTGTTCAGCCAGACGTCGACACCCTGCACGAGCCGACGAGCGAGTGTCATCTCGTAGTCCTCGAGGAAGAGGACACGCCCCGCCGCCGCCGGCTCGCGCGCGAAGTCCACGACCTGCTGGATCACGTCCTTCCCGGCCTCATCCGCCGGGTGCGCCTTCCCGGCCACGAGAAGCTGAATCGGGCGCTCGGAATCGGCCAGCAGCCGGGCGAGCCGTTCGGGGCGGCTGAGGAGGAGGCTGGCCCGCTTGTAAGTCGCGAACCGGCGTGCGAAGCCGATCGTGAGGATGCCCGAGTCGAGCCGCCGCATGCCGCGCGTTCCGGCCAGGAACTCGAGCAGCCGCCTCTTCGAGCTCAGGTGCGCCGCCCACAGCTCCTCCGCCGGCAACTCACGCGCGCGTTCGAACTGCGGATCGGTGTCGCCCAGCAGCCCTTCGAGCTCGCCGGAGATCCACGTGCGCTGGTGGACGCCGTTCGTGATCGACGTGATCGGCACCTCGTCGATACGCCGGTCGGGCCACAGGCCGTGCCACATCTCCCGCGACACCGCGCCGTGCAGCTCCGAGACCCCGTTCGCGTGCTGCGAGGTGCGGAGGGCGAACGGCGTCAAACCGAAGCCGGTGTCCTCGGGCTCGACCTTCCCGAGCGCCGCGAAGTCGTCCCAGGTCAGGCCGCACCGCGCGACGAGACCCTCGAGGTTGCGTCGCACGAGCTCCGGGTCGAAGACCTCGTTGCCCGCCGGCACCGGCGTGTGCGTCGTGAAGACCGTCGAGGCGCGGAGACGTTCGAGCGCCTCGTCGGGGGAGAGCTTCTGCTCCTCGACGAGCTCGCGCATCCGCTCGAGCTGGAGGAACGCGGAGTGACCCTCGTTCAGGTGGAAGACGGTGGGCGCGAGCCCGAGCCGCCGCAGCACCCGGACGCCGCCGATACCGAGCACGAGCTCCTGCCGCAGCCGGTTCTGGCGGTCGCCGCCGTACAGGGTGTCGGTGACGGCGCGCGCCCAGTCGGGATTCCCCTCCACCTTCGTGTCGACGAGGTAGAGCGAGACGCGACCGACGCGCACGCGCCAGAGGGCGAGCCGGACCGGCACGAGATTGCCGCTGTCGTCCGCGAGCTCGAGGACGGGGGCCATCGGCACGAGCTCGAGCGGCAGCCGGCTCGTGTCGTTGCGCGGATACCGCTCGACCTGGCGGTCGTTCTCGTCGAGCCGCTGCCGGAAGTAGCCGCGGCGGTAGAAGAGGCCCATCCCAACGAGGGGCACGCCGAGCTCCGACGCGGCCTTGAGGTGGTCGCCCGCCAGCACGCCGAGCCCGCCGGAGTAGACCGGCAGGCTCTCGTCGAGGCCGAACTCAGCGGAGAAGTAGGCGACGAGGAGGCTGGACGGGCCACCGCGCTCGCCCCACCAGGTCTCGCTGCCGCGGTCGCGGGCGAGGCGCCGCTGCACGCGCGCCAGCCTCTCGAGGTATCCCGGCTCGAGCGCCTGGGCGAGATCGTCGTCCGTCAGCTCCGAGAGGAGTGCGGTCGGGTTGTGGTGCAGCTCGGCGAAGCGGCGCGGGTCGAGGTCGGCATAGAGGAGCCGTGCCTCGGCGAGCCAGGTGAAGGAGAAGTCGCCTGCGATCTCGAGGAGGGCCTCGCGCAGCGACGCGCCGTCGTATACCTCCGCCACGGAGGGGCACCCTATCGCGCGCGGCTGCTAGCGTTTCAGGTACCCGGAGAGCTTTGACAGGCAGCTTGGCGACCGGGTCAACAAACGCCTAAAGCGCCCGAGAGCGCCGCTCCCGGGCCTTTGTAAGGAGACAGGTGCAGGACACACGGGAACGGCTCGAATCCATCCTCCGGCAACGCATCGCCGTCCTCGACGGCTCGTGGGGCGTGCTCCTCCAGCGTGAGGTGCGTGGGGAGGAGGGCTACCGGGGCGAGTGGTTCCGCGACCACAGCCACGATGTCGCCGGCGACCCAGACCTGCTCAACCTCACCCAGCCGGAGCTGATCGCGCGCATCCACCGCGACTACTTCGCCGCCGGCGCCGACATTGCGACGACGAACACGTTCACCGCAACGACGATCGGCCAGGCCGACTACCACTTCGACGCCGACGTCGTCGAGCAGATGAATCTCGAGGGCGCCCGGCTCGCGCGCGCGGCAGCCGACGAGTGGGAGGCGAAGTCCGGGAGTGCGCGCTTCGTTGCCGGCTCGGTCGGGCCGCTCAACGTCTCGCTCTCGCTCTCGCCTCGGGTGGACGACCCCGCCTACCGCGCCGCGACGTTCGACGAGGTGGTCGAGGCGTACGCGCACCAGATCCGCGCGCTGCGCGGGGGCGGCGTCGACCTACTGCTGATCGAGACGGTCTTCGACACGCTCAACGCGAAGGCTGCGATCTTCGCCGCGCACGATGCCGCGCCCGAGCTGCCGCTGTGGCTCTCGTTCACGGCCGTGGACAAGAGCGGCCGCAATCTCTCCGGCCAGACGGTCGAGGCGTTCCTCCTCTCCGTCGAGCACGCTCAGCCGCTGGTCGTCGGCGTCAACTGCTCCCTCGGCGCCGCCGAGATGCGGCCCTTCGTCGAGGATCTCGCCACGATCGCGCCGACCTGGGTCGCCTGCCACCCGAACGCGGGGCTGCCGAACGACCTCGGGCTGCATGACGAGGGGCCGGAGGAGACGAGCGGGTTCCTCGGCGAGTTCGCACGCGACGGGCTCGTCAACATCGTCGGGGGCTGCTGCGGCACGACGCCGGAGCACGTCAGGCAGATCTCCGCGGCAGTCGAGGGGGTCGCGCCGCGAGTCGTTCCGGAGCCGCGGCCCGCCACCCGGTTCAGCGGGCTCGAGCCCTTCGAGATCACCCCCGACTCCAACTTCACGCTGATCGGCGAGCGCACGAACGTCACCGGCTCCGCCCGCTTCCGCCGCCTCGTGGAGGGCGGTGACTTCCAGGCGGCGACCGACGTCGCGCTCGAGCAGGTGCGCGGCGGCGCCAACCTCCTCGACGTGAACATGGACGCCGACCTGCTCGACGGCGAGCGCGCCATGACGACCTTCCTCAACCTGCTCGCCACCGAGCCCGAGGCGGCGCGTCTCCCGTTCGTGATCGACAGCTCGCGCTGGTCGGTGCTCGAGGCCGGCCTCAAGTGCGTCCAGGGAAAGGGCGTCGTCAACTCGCTCTCGCTGAAGGAGGGGGAGGAGCCGTTCCTCGAGCAGGCGCGGCGGGTTCGCCGCTACGGCGCGGGCGTCGTCGTGATGGCCTTCGACGAAAAGGGACAGGCCGAGACCGTCGAGCGCAAGGTAGCGATCTGCGAGCGGGCGTACGGGCTCCTCGTGAAGCAGGTGGGTTTCCCGCCGGAGGACCTGATCTTCGACCCGAACATCCTCGCCGTCGCCACCGGGATCGAGGAGCATCGCGGCTTCGCGAAGGCGTTTCTCGAGGCGCTCCCGCTGATCAAGGAGCGCTGCCCGGGCGTGCGCACGAGCGGCGGCATCTCGAACCTCAGCTTCGCGTTCCGCGGCAACGACGCGGTGCGCGAGGCGATGCACTCGTCCTTCCTCTACCACGCGATCCGCGCCGGCCTCGACATGGGCATCGTCAACGCCGGCCAGCTCGTCGTCTACGAGGACATCCCGCCCGACCTCCTCGAGCTCGTGGAGGACGTGATCTTCGACCGGCGTGAGGACGCGACCGAGCGGCTCGTCGAGTACGCCGGCCGCGTGCGCGGCGAGGGAACGCGCCGCGAAGTCGACCTCTCGTGGCGGGAGGCACCTGTCGAGAAGCGGCTGGAGCACGCGCTCGTGCACGGCATAGTCGACTTCATCGAGGAGGACACCGAGGAGGCGCGGCAGCGGGCCGACCGTCCGCTCGACGTGATCGAAGGGCCGCTGATGTCCGGGATGCAGGTGGTGGGCGATCTCTTCGGAGCCGGGAAGATGTTCCTGCCGCAGGTCGTGAAGAGCGCGCGCGCGATGAAGCGTGCGGTCGCCTATCTCGAGCCGTACATGGAGGCCGAGCAGGCGGCGGGGGGCGCGCCGCGGGCGCGGGGCAAGGCGGTGCTCGCGACGGTCAAGGGCGACGTCCACGACATCGGCAAGAACATCGTCGGCGTCGTTCTCGGCTGCAACGACTACGAGGTCATCGACCTCGGCGTGATGGTGCCGGCGGAGCGGATCCTCGACACGGCGCTCGAGGAGGAGGCGAACGTCGTCGGGCTCTCGGGGCTGATCACACCGTCGCTCGACCAGATGGTCGACGTAGCCCGCGAGATGGAGCGGCGGGGGATGGATCTACCGCTCCTGATCGGCGGTGCGACCACGTCGCGCCAGCACACGGCGGTTCGGATCGCTCCCGCGTACTCCCAGCCGGTCGTCCACGTGCTGGATGCGTCGCGCGTCGTGCGTGTCGTGTCCGACTTGCTCGATCCGGGGCGTCGGGAGACTCTGGACGCGGACAACCGCGCCGACCAGGAGCGGCTGCGCGATCTCCACGCGGAGAAGGAGCGGAAGCCGCTCCTGCCGCTGGCGCAGGCGCGTGAGAACTCCCTCCGCGTCGCCTTCGACGACTTGCCCGTGCCGGAGTTCACGGGCCGTCGCGTCGTCGAGCCGGAGCTCGCGACCCTGCGCGACTACATCGACTGGCAGTTCTTCTTCCATGCCTGGGAGCTGAAGGGGAAGTTCCCGGCGATCCTCGACCAGCCGGCCGCGCGCGAGCTCTACGACGATGCGCTGAGGCTGCTCGACCGGATCGTGGACGAGCGTCTCCTCTCGGCTCGCGGCGTGTTCGGCTTCTGGCCGGCGTCGTCCGACGGCGACGATATCGTTGTCGGCGGTGACAACGGAACACCCACCCGCTTCTGCTTCCTCCGCCAGCAGACCGACTACGGCGACTCGCGGCCGAACCGCTGTCTTGCCGATTTCGTGGCTCCTGCAGGAGACCACCTGGGGGCGTTCGCGGTCACCGCCGGCCTCGGCGCCGAGGAGCTCGCCGCCGGTTTCACCGCGGAGCACGACGACTACCAGGCGATCATGGTCAAGGCGCTCGCCGACCGCCTCGCCGAGGCGTTCGCCGAGTACCTGCACGAGGTCGCCCGCCGTGCCTGGTACGAGACCGGCCCCAAGCTCCCCACCGAACAACTGATCGCCGAGCGGTTCCACGGGATCCGCCCCGCGTTCGGGTATCCAGCCTGCCCGGACCACAGCGAGAAGCCGAAGCTGTTCGCGCTGCTGGGCGCCGACGAGGCCGGGCTCGCGCTCACCGAGACGTTCGCGATGACGCCGGCGGCGAGCGTGAGCGGCATCTACCTCGGGCATCCGGACGCGCGCTACTTTTCGGTGGGGCGGATCGGGCGCGACCAGGTCGAGGACTACGCGGCGCGCAAGGGCGGCTCGACGGCCGAAGCCGAGCGCTGGCTGCGGCCGAACCTCGCGTACGAGCCCGCGGATGATGATGAGGCCAGGGTGAGCATCGCGTCGGCCTCTTCCGGACTCTGAGCTATCCTCGGGCGAGGCGCCGAGGAGGCGCCGATCTCGTATGCGGACGACGCTGAAGCGTGGAATCGGTCAGGCCGCCGGCCTCAACGGGAACGGGCACTCCACGGCCCCGCCCCTGTTCGGACCGATCACTCGGTACCGGCAACCCGACCCGCCGAGGCGCTCCATCATCGGGGTCATCCTGCGCGGCTTCGGCTGGCTCGTGCTGGCGGTCGTGGTCGTCGCTTCGGGGGCGGCGGGCGGGCTCTACCTGTACACGCACGAGTCGGTAGCCGCACTCAAAGCGGTGGACAAGCCCACGGTCAACGCGGGCGTAAAGCTGCATCCGATCGCGTCTCCGTCCCAGCCGGCCATCGCCCTGATCGCGGGCTACGACCACCGCGCCGGCCAGGGGACGAAGTCGCTCACGGGGTCCAACTCGGACACGCTGCTGCTCGTCCGGGCCGACCCCACGACCCACTCGCTCTCGATGCTCTCGTTCCCGCGCGACCTCTACGTGCCGATCTACTGCCACGGCGACGTCGTCTACACGCACGACCGCATCAACTCGGCGTGGTCGACCTGCCCCGGCAACAACGGCCCGCTCGCGACGCTCAACACGATGGAGCATCTGACGGGCCTGCCGATCAACTACCTGGTCACGGTCGACTTCCATGCCTTCAAGCAGCTGGTCAACCAGCTCCACGGCGTGTACATGAACGTCGACCGGCGCTACTACATCCCGCCGCACACTGGGACCTCCGCGATCAACCTCCAGCCGGGCTACCAGAAGCTGGACGGCGGTCAGGCGCTGTCCTACGTCCGCTTCCGGCACTTCGACAGCGACATCTACCGCACGGGACGGCAGCAGCTGTTCGTCGACGCTCTGAAGTCGCGGATGAAGACCGAGCTGTCGCTCTCGAAGCTCCCGCTCGAGCTGCCCAAGCTGATCGGCGTCCTCAAGCACAACCTCGAGTACGTGACCGCCGGCGGCGGGCAGGTTTCGCTGAGCGAGCTGGAGTCCTATCTCGGCATCGCCTACCACCTGCCGCCCGGCCACCTGTTCCGGAACCAGATCCCGCTGGCCGACTTCCACTACTTCGTCACTGCCGGCGGCGCTGACGTGGAGTCCGCCCCGCAGTCGGCGATCAACCAGCAGGTACAGAACTTCCTCCATCCGGACGTCCGCCAGTCGGCGGCGGTCAACGCCCAGTTCCTGGGGCACGCGAAGCCGAAGAAGAAGAAGCGGCACCCCTTGCCGAACTCGAAGATCACCGTCCTCGTCCTCAACGGCGGGACGGTTCCCGGCGAGGCCTCGAACACGAGCTACCTCCTGAGCACGCGCGGCTATACGCCGAAGACGCTGCCGGCGACGATGCAGGCGAACGCGCCCACGGTGGAGCGGCGCACGACGGTGTACTACGACCCCGTCCAGCCCGACGCGAAGCAGGCCGCGCAGCAGCTCAAGCCGCTCTTCGGCCCGGGCACCCACATCGCGCAGATGACGACGGTCATCGCGGACTACGCCAAGGAGGCAGGCAAGCCGCTCACCGTCGTCACGGTGGGAACGAGCTTCACCGGGAAGCTGACCGTCCATCACCGCGTCAAGCTGCCGCCCAAGCTGCCGCCTCAGGTGAGCCCGGGGCTCGGTCTGACCGCTCCCAGGCTGCGCGGCCTCACGCACCGGGTGCACTTCCCCGTCCTGGCGCCCGCCCGGATCGCGCGGTACGCACAGTTCTCGGAGCCGGAGGGTGTCCGTATCTTCAAGCCGCTCCACGGCAAGCACGAGGTCGTGCTCACGTTCGTCCAGCCGGACGGCATCCAGCACTGGCAGATCGAGGAGTCGAACTGGACGACGCCGCCGATCCTCGCCAACCCGAGTGGCAAGCTCGTACACAAGCACCGCACGTACTTCCTCTACACGAGCAGCGGTGCGATCCAGATGGTCGCGCTCCGGACGCCGAAGGCGACGTACTGGGTCGTGAACACGATCCTGAACCAGCTTTCGAACTCGACGATGATCTCGATCGCCGAGAGCCTTCAGCCTCTCGGCCGCTGATTACCGAAGTACCCTTGCGCCCGTGGCTCGGATAGCGATCTTCGGCGCCGGCTACGTCGGCCTCGTCACGGGAGCGTGCTTCGCAGACCTCGGCCATGAGGTCGTCGTGCGCGACGTCCTGCCCGAGCGCATCGAGCGGCTCCGGGCAGGCGAGGTGCCGATCTACGAGCCGGGCCTCGAGGAGGTGCTCGAGCGCAGCCGGGATCGGATCTCGTTCACGCTCGACGTGGGTGAGGCGGTGGACGGCGCCGAGTTTCTCTACGTCGCCGTCGGCACACCGCCGACCGCTTCGGGCGACGCCGACCTCGGTGCGGTCTGGACGGTGGTCGACGAGCTGCCGCAGGACGTGCAGGGCCGTCCGCTCATCGTGATGAAGAGCACCGTGCCGGTGGGGACCGGCGCGCATGTCCGTGCCCGGCTCGACGCGCGCGGGCTCGACAACGTCGGCTACGTCTCCAACCCGGAGTTCACGGCGGAGGGAACCGCCGTGCGCGACTTCATGGAGCCGGACCGGGTCGTGATCGGCGCCTTCGAGCAGGCCGACGGCGACGCCGTCGAGGCGCTGCACGCCGGCATCGACGCGCCGGTCGTGCGCGCGGAGGTGAGCTCGGCCGAGCTGATCAAGCTCGCGGCGAACGCCTTCCTCGTCACGCGGATCAGCTTCATCAACGAGATCGCCAACGTGTGCGAGCTCGTCGACGCCGACGTCACGCGGGTCGCCGAGGGGATCGGCCTCGACCACCGGCTCGGCCCGCATTTCCTGCGCGCAGGCCTCGGCTGGGGAGGGTCGTGCTTCCCGAAGGACTCGCTCGCGCTCAAGCAGCTCGCCGCGAACTCCGGCTACCACTTTCAGCTTCTCAACGCCGTGATCGAGGTGAACGAGTTGCAGATTCGGCGCGTCGTGCAGAAGCTGCAGCAGCGGCTCGGGAACCTGCGCGGCCGCACGATCGCGCTGCTGGGGCTCGCGTTCAAGCCGAACACCGACGACATGCGCGAGGCGCCGAGTCGGATCATCGCCTACCGCCTGCTCGCGGAGGGCGCTCAGGTGCGGGCGTGGGATCCGGTCGCGCGTCCCGCCGACCTCGAGGATGTCGAGATCTGCGATTCCGTCCTCGCCGCAGTGCGTGAAGCGGACGCTGCTGTGATCGTGACCGAGTGGCCGCAGCTGCGCGAGCTCACGACCGTCGAGGTGCGGGACGCGATGGCGCGACCGCTGATCGTCGACGGACGCAACCTCCTCGATCCCGCAGCGGCGGCCGCGGTGGGCTTCGAGTACGAGGGAATCGGCCGTCCGACCCACTCGACGCCGGAGCGGGAGCTGCAGAGCTGATGGAGGCGTTGCTGCTCGCCGGGGGCAAAGCGGAGCGGCTCGGCGAGGCGGCGCAGGGACTGCCGAAGCCGCTCGTTCCGGTCGCGGGCTACCCGCTCGCCGAGTACGCGGTCGCCCGGCTGGTCGACGCCGGCGTCAGGCGCGTGATCGTGGCATGCCGGGCCGGCGATGAGGACGCGTTCGTCGAGGCACTGTCCGGGCTCGGCGCCGAGATCGAGGCGGTGGGGGAGGTCGAACCGCTCGGCCGCGGCGGCGGGCTTCGGCTCGCTGCGTCGCGGCGGCAGGAGGCGGGGCCGGTGCTTGCGCTCAACGGCGACGAGCTCCTCGACGTCGGCTTCAGCAAGCTCCTCGCGGAGCACGAGCGGAGCGGCGCGGTGGCGACGGTCGTGGTCGCGCAGGTGCGCTCGCCGTTTGGCGTCGTCGAGGTCGAAGAGGACGGCACGGTCACCGGCTTTCGCGAGGGGCCGCTGCTCGAGCAATGGGTCAACTCGGGTGTCTACGTCCTCGGCGGGGAAGCGCTGGAGCTTCTCCCGGAGAAGGGAGACCACGAGCAGTCCACCTTCCCGCGGCTCGCAGAAGAGCGGCGGTTGCACGCGTACCGCCATGACGGCGTCTGGCTGACGGTGAACACGCCGAAGGACCTGCGGCGCGCGACCGAATTCATGGAGGCGCATCCCGACTGGAAGCCGCAGAGGCAGCTCGCATGAGCATCGACT
Source organism: Gaiellaceae bacterium (assembly GCA_035634675.1). Taxonomy (GTDB): domain Bacteria; phylum Actinomycetota; class Thermoleophilia; order Gaiellales; family Gaiellaceae; genus Palsa-739. Next base: position 8,621 of record DASQCM010000172.1, on the reverse strand, counting down.
CGCCGAACTACGGTTCCCTCGACCGCTTCGCCTTCGAGCCGCGTCGGGTGGAGAAGCCGTGGGGCTGGGAGCTGATCTGGGCGGATGCCGAGGCGTACGTCGGGAAGATCCTCTTTGTGCGGGCGGGCGAGTCGCTCTCGCTCCAGTTCCACCGGGAGAAGGACGAGAGCTGGTACGTCGAGAGCGGCCGGGCGCGGCTCGAGCTCGGCGATGCGGGGCAGGAGGCGCTGGACGAGGAGGTCGTCACCGCCGGCGCGTCCTTCCGGTACCGGCCGGGCACCGTGCACCGGATCACGGCGCTCGAGGACACGACCATCCTCGAGGTCTCGACGCCGCACCTCGACGACGTCGTACGTCTCGAGGACAGGTACGGACGCGAGGGCACCAGTAGCGCCTGAACGCGTTCTCCGGTGGGACGGGTGCGTCAACGTCCGCGACCTCGGCGGGCTGCCGCTCACCGGCGGCGGCGAGACCGCGTACCGCGTCGTCGTGCGCGCCGACTGGCTACCGGGCCTGAGCGACGCCGGTCGGCAGGCGCTCGTCGACTACGGCGTTTCGCTGATCGTCGATCTTCGACCGGAGCGGGAGGATGCGAACGACGAGTTCGAGCCGCTCCCCGTTCCCGTGCTGCGCCAGGCGATGGATCCACGCCCGGTACCCGCGGCGTGGGACTGGCCGTCGATGCGCGAGGCGTACCTCGCGCTCGCCGACGAGTATCGAGGCTCCCTGGCAGGTGCGTTGATGGCGCTGGGCAACGCCGATCCGCCCGCTGCGATCCACTGCGCCGGCGGCCGCGACCGCACCGGCATCGCCTGCGGGATGGCGCTCTGGCTCGCGGGCGTCGACCCCGACGTCATAGCGGCCGACCATGCGCTGAGCGACGAGAGTTGGGGGCCGCACAACGACGAGTGGGTTGCTCAGTCGCCCGACGATGCGGAGCGCGAGCGGCGGATCCGGATTCTGCAGCCGGCCGGGCGGACACTCGCCGGGGTGCTCCAGGAGATCGAGGATCGGGACGGCATCCGCAATCGTCTCGTCGCGGCGGGCGCAGACGAGGAGGCGCTCGATCGGCTCGTCGCGCGCCTGCGAGGCGAGGCGTGAGCGAGCGCGAGAAGGTCGCGCAGCAGTACTCGACGAACGCGAACCTGCGGGCGCGGATCGCCCTCCACGACCGCTTCTCGCGGACGACGGTCTCGTATCCGCACTGGATCTTCGACGGCTACGCGTTCGGCGACGACGCGGACGTGCTCGAGGTCGGCTGCGGGGATGCGAACATCTGGCGGGAGAACCTCGACCGCATCCCACCGGGTTGGCGTCTCACGTTGACCGACTTCTCGCCCGGCATGGTCGAGGCTGCACGCGCCGTGCTCGCCGATCGCGCGGAGTACGCGGTGGCGGACGTGCAGGAGCTGCCGTTCCCCGACGCGTCGTTCGATGCGGCGATCGCCAACCACATGCTCTTTCACGTCGAGGACCGGCCGCGCGCGCTCTCCGAGATCGCGCGCGTCCTTCGGCCGGGCGGGACATTCCGTGCGACGACGATCGGGCTCGACCATTGCCGCGAGCTGCGCGAGATCGTGCCGCCGCCGCCCGAGAGCCAGTGGGCGAAAACTCGCGAGCGCTTCACGATCGAGCAGGTGGAGGACGAGCTCGCACCGTTCTTCGTCGAAGTCGAGATCGAGCCCGTGCCCGGTCCACAGGAGCTCCACGTCACGGAGCTTGAGCCCCTGCTGGACTTAGTCCGTTCACGCGGCGACGTCGAGGAGGAGGAGCTCGAGCCGCTCCGTCGCGCGTACGAAGCGGAGATCGCGGAGCGCGGTTACTTCCACGTTTCGCGGGCGTCCGCCCGCGTCCGCGCGCGCAAGCCTTGACACAGGTGTGTTAGGGTCACGCGGATGGATGCGCTTCACGTCGGCCCCGCGGCCGCCCGCACCGGCTGGTCCGCCCGGATGCTCCGCTACCTCGAGCAGGCCGGGCTCGTCGTCCCCTCCCGGACCCAGGCCGGGTACCGCCTCTATGGACTGCGCGAGCTGAACCAGCTTCGCTCCCTCGCCGAGCTGCGGAGACGTTTCGGGCTCGGCATCGCGGACATCTCCTTTGCCGCGCGGCTGCGGCGCGAGCCCGAGCTTCGCGCGGCGATCGACGGCTGGCTGGCCGGTGTCGACGACGCATCCTTCCTGGAATGGGAACAACGCAAGCACGAACGACTTCTCGCCGCATAACGAAAGGACTCCATGGCAGCAACGCAACGCTACGACGTAAAGGACCTGGCCCTCGCGGAGGAGGGGAAGCGGCGGATCGAGTGGGCCGACCGGCAGATGCCGGTGCTCGCGGCGATCCGGGAGCGGTTCGAGCGCGAGCAGCCGCTCGCCGGCCATCGCATCTCCGCCTGCCTGCACGTGACGACCGAGACCGCGAATCTCATGCGGACGCTCCAGGCGGGCGGCGCCGACGTCGTCCTCTGCGCCTCGAACCCGCTCTCGACGCAGGACGACGTCGCGGCGGCGCTCGTGGCCGAATACGACGTGTCGGTCTTCGCGATCAAGGGCGAGGACAACGACACCTACTACGCGCACATCGAGGCGGCCGTCGACCACAAGCCGCACTTCACGATGGACGACGGCGCCGACGTGATCGGCGTTCTCCACTCGGCGCGGCGCGAGCAGCTCGGCGAGATCATCGCCGGCACCGAGGAGACGACGACCGGCGTGATCCGGCTCAAGGCGCTCGAGGCCGAGGGCAAGCTCGGCTTCCCGATCATCGCGGTGAACGAAGCGCTGACGAAGCACATGTTCGACAACCGCTACGGCACGGGACAGTCGACGATCGACGGGATCATCCGCGCGACCAATGTCCTCATCGCGGGTCAGCGCTTCGTCGTCTGCGGCTACGGCTGGGTTGGGCGTGGCGTCGCCTCACGGGCCCGCGGCATGGGCGCGCACGTGATCATCACCGAGGTCGATCCGCTGAAGGCGCTCGAGGCCTCGATGGACGGCTTCGAGGTGCTGCCGCTCGAGCGGGCGGCCGAGATCGGGGACATGTTCTGTACCGCGACCGGCGACAAGCACGTGATCGCGCGCCACCACATGGAAGTGATGAAGGACGGCGCGATCCTCGCCAACACCGGCCATTTCAACGTCGAGATCGAGATTCCGGCGCTGCGTGAGATGGCCGTCGAGTCGAAGAAGGCGCGCGAGTTCGTGGAGGAGTTCACGCTCTCCGACGGGCGGCGGCTCTACCTCGTCGCCGACGGCCGGCTCGTCAACCTGTCCGCGGCCGAGGGGCACCCGGCGCTCGTGATGGACATGTCCTTCGCGAACCAGGCGCTCTCCCTCGAGTATGCGTCCCGCCATGCGGGCGAGCTCGACCGCAAGGTCTATCCGGTGCCGCCGGAGATCGACCAGGAGATAGCACGGCTCAAGCTCGAGACGATGGGCGTCGACATCGACACGCTCACGGAGGAGCAGGCGCGCTACCTCGCCTCCTGGGACGAGGGCACCTGACCGAACGGGACAGGTCCAGGTAACTGATACCGAGACAGGTCCGGATCGGCCGGTACTCGGCGGCGGTGATGCGAGCTTCCGCTGCAAATCGAGTCGGCCGTGTCCCCTTCGGACCGGTCTTGGTATCTGATACCGAGACATGGCCCCTTTGCGCGTAGGCGAGCTACCGCCCGCGACAATCGTTCGCCTCGAGGAGGATGGCCCGGCGGTCGTCCTCCTCGACCAGCGGCGCCTGCCGGATGACGTCGTCGAGGTGCGTTGCTCCTCGCCCGCCGAGGTCGCAGAGGCGATCGGGACGATGGTCGTACGCGGTGCCCCGGCGATCGGAATCGCGGCCGCGTACGGCATGGCGCTCGCGTCATTGCGGGGAGAGGACCTTCTCGAGGCCGAGCGCGTCCTCGGAGCCTCGCGTCCGACCGCGGTCAACCTCCCCTGGGCGCTCGCCCGGATGCGCGACGAGCCGACCCCCGAGCGTGCCCGCGCGCTCCACGAAGAGGAGGTAGAACGCTGCCGGCGGATGGCCGCGCACGCGGTGGAGCTGTTCCGGCCAGGCACGCGCGCGCTCACGCATTGCAACGCCGGCGGCCTGGCGACCGGCGGCTACGGCTCGGCCCTGGGAGCGCTCCGCACCGCCGCCGAGCGCGGCCTGCTCGAGCGCGTCCTCGTCGACGAGACGCGGCCGCTGCTCCAGGGCTCGCGCCTCACCGCTTGGGAGCTCGAGCAGGCGGGCATCCCGCACGCGGTGATCGCGGATTCGGCAGCCGGGTCGATGATGGCCCGCGGCGAGGTCGACCTCGTCGTCACCGGCGCCGACCGGATCGCCGCGAACGGGGACACGGCGAACAAGATCGGGACATACTCGCTCGCGGTGCTGGCCGCCTACCACGGGATCCCCTTCTACGTCGTCGCCCCCAGTTCGACGCTCGACCCGGGGACGCCCGACGGGTCCGCGATCCCCATCGAGGAGCGCGATCCCGCGGAGCTGACCGACCGCTTCCCGGCCCGCAACCCCGCCTTCGACGTGACGCCAGCCCAGCTGATCACGGCGATCGTGACCGAGAACGGCGTCCACCGCCAGCCGTACAAGGAGTCCCTCCGATGAAGGCCGTCCTGCTCGCGGCCGGCTACGGCACGCGGCTTCGGCCGCTCACCGACGACCGGCCCAAGCATCTCCTCCCGGTCGGCGGCCGGCCGATGCTCGACTGGATCCTCGACTCCGTCCGCGAAGTGGAAGTCGTCGACGCCGTGCACCTCGTCACGAACCACCGCTTCGCGGCCGACTTCGAGGAATGGGCCGCCTCCCGCGACGTGGTCGTCCACGACGACGGAACGACCTCGAACGAGGACCGGCTCGGCGCGGTCGGCGATCTCCGGCTCGTGATCGAGACTGCCGGGCTCGGCGACGAGGAGCTCGTCGTGCTGGGTGATGACCTCCTGGAGCTGTCCTTGCCCGGCTTCGTGGAATGGTGGCGGGCCAAGCCGCAGCCGTCGGCCGCGGTTCCGCTCCACGACGTCGGAGACCTCGAGCTGGCGACGCACTACGGGATCGCCTCCACCGACGCCGACGACCGCGTCGTCCATTTCATCGAGAAGCCGAGCGACCCGCCCTCGACGCTCGCGGCCACCGTCGCGTATCTCCTCCCGCCGGAGCACGTGCGGCTCGTCGGCGTCTACCTGGACGAGGGCCAGAGCCCGGACAACGCCGGCAGCTTCCTCGGCTGGCTCGCTCGCAACGGGGCCGTCTACGGCTATCGCTTCGACGGCTACTGGTACGACATCGGGAACCACGCCCAGCTGCTCGAGGCGGACAACCGGCTGCGGCGTCTCGCCGGGCTGCCGGAGCGGGACGAGTACAGCCTCGACTGATTCGAGACGCTTTCGGCACAACTCCCGCCGTAGCGTGGAGACGTGCTCGACCTGCTCTTGCCGCAGCGCTGCGTCGTGTGCGGCGGCGGCGGCAGGCAGCTCTGCTCCGGCTGCCGTGACGAGCTGCCCATGCTCGAGCCGCCGCTCTGCGAACGCTGTGGCGCGCCGACGGCATGGCCAGTCGAGCGGTGCCGCGAATGTGCGGGACGCCGCCTCGCCTTCGCGACGGCCCGCGCCGCGGTCGGCTACGACCAGGCGGCGCGCAGGCTCGTCCACGCGTGGAAGGAGCGCGGCCTGCGGCGGCTCGCCGTCGAGACGGCGGAGCTCGTCGCCGAACGCCTGCCGGCGCCCGAGGTGGACGCCCTCACCTTCGTTCCTGCCGACCGCAGCCGGCGCTTGAAACGGGGACACAATCCGGCCGAGCGGCTCGCGCGCGAGCTCGCCGACGCGTGGGAGCTGCCGTGCCTGGCGCTGCTCGAGCGCACGCGCGGCGGGCGCCAGCGCGGCAGCTCCGCAACAGAGAGGCGGACGGTACGCGGCGCCTTCCGTCCCACCGGCGCCTCGCCCGGCCGGGTCGCCGTGATCGACGACGTCTACACGACCGGCGCTACCGCCGCCGCCGCGGCGACCGCCCTCCGGAAGGCAGGCGCCCGCCACGTCGACGCGATCGCGTTCGCGCGTGCACTCCGTCGTTGGTAGGGAACACACAGATGCGGTTAGCTCCGGCCGGAGTAGGGTTAGACACACCGCACAGCAGCGACCAGGGGAGGCGCGATGCAGCTTCACGTCAAGGGGAAGAACCTCGAGGTGAACGAGTCGATCCGGAGCTACGCCGAGCGGAAGCTCCAGAAGCTCGACCGCCGCGTCCACGAATCGACTCGCGTCGAGATCGAGCTCGCGGTCGAGAAGAACCCCTCGATCGCCGAGTCCCAGGTCGCGGAGGCGACAGTCCACCTCAAGGGCCATACGCTGCGCGCGCGCGAGACTGCCCGCGACATGAAGGCCGCGATCGACCAGATCGCGGACAAGCTCGTCCGCCAGGTCAAGGACATCCACGACAAGCGAGTCGGCCGGCGCAAGCAGGTCGAAGAGCCAGGGCTCGAGGCGGGGATCACCGAGAGCTAGGAGCGGAAGGTCCGACCGCTACCCTTGGTTCGTGGAGATCGGCAACCTCGAGAAGGTCCTTCGCGTCGGCGAGGGCCGCCGGATCAAGCGCCTTCAGGAACAGGCCGCATACATCACCTCGCTCGAGCCCGAGTTCGAGCAGCTGTCCGTCGCCGACCTGCAGGGCAAGACCGCCGAGTTCCGGCAGCGGTTCGAGAACGGCGAGACTCTCGACGACCTCGTCTTCGAGGCGTTTGCGGCCGTGCGCGAAGCCCGCAAGCGCGCGTCCGATCAGCGCATGTTCGACGTGCAGCTGATGGGCGGGATCGTCCTCCACGAGGGCGACATCGCCGAGATGAAGACCGGCGAGGGAAAGACGTTCGTCGCAAGCCTCGCGCTCTACCTCAACGGCCTTGCGGGCCGCGGCGCGCACCTCGTCACCGTCAACGACTACCTCGCCCAGCGCGACGCCGAATGGAACCGGCCCGTCTTCGAGTCGCTGGGGATGAACGTCGCCTACATCGAGACGATGATGCCGTTCCCGGAGCGGAAGGCCGCCTACGCGGCCGACGTCACCTACGGGACGAACTCCGAGTTCGGCTTCGACTACCTGCGCGACAACATGGCCGTCAACCTCGAGGGGCTCGTCCAGCGCGGGCACCCCTACGCGATCGTCGACGAGGTCGACTCGATCCTCATCGACGAGGCGCGGACGCCGCTCATCATCTCCGGCGAGCCGGAGACGGCCGCCCAGATCTACAACGACTTCGCCCGCATCGTGAGGCAACTCGTCCCGTTCCGGTCCTCGCCCGGCGATCCGAAGGGAGCGGCCGAGGCTGCGGGCGCCGACTACGAGTTCGACGAGAAGCACGAGACGGTCGGGGTGACGCCGCAGGGCGTCGAGAAGGTCGAGCGCGCGCTCCGCGTGGACAACCTGTACGCGCCCGAGAACACCCAGCTCGTCAACCACCTCTACCAGGCGCTCAAGGCCGAGTCTCTCTACCACCTCGACGTCAAGTACGTGATCCAGGACGGCGAGGTGAAGATCGTCGACGAGTTCACCGGCCGGATCATGGAAGGGCGCCGCTGGAGCGAAGGCCTCCATCAGGCCGTCGAGGCGAAGGAGGGCGTGAAGATCCAGGAGGAGCACCAGACGCTCGCCACGATCACGCTCCAGAACTACTTCCGCCTCTACGAGAAGCTCGCCGGCATGACGGGCACCGCGAAGACCGAGGAGAAGGAGTTCGTCGAGATCTACGACCTCTCCGTGGTCGAGATCCCCACCAACGTCCCCGTGGCACGCGCCGACGAGAACGACCTCGTCTTCAAGACGAAGGAGGGCAAGTTCGAGGCGGTCGCCCGCGACATCGAGGAGCGCACCCGCGAGGGCCAGCCGGTGCTCGTCGGCACGATCGCGGTCGAGACGTCCGAGTACCTCGCCCAGCTCTTGACCCGCAAGGGAATCAAGCACAACGTCCTCAACGCGAAAGAGCACGCACGCGAGGCCGAGATCATCAAGGACGCAGGCCAGCGCGGTGCCGTGACGATCGCGACGAACATGGCGGGCCGCGGCGTCGACATCAAGCTCGGCGACGGCGTGCGCGAGCTCGGCGGGCTCTACGTCCTCGGCACCGAGCGCCACGAGGCGCGGCGGATCGACAACCAGCTTCGCGGCCGCTCGGGCCGCCAGGGCGACGACGGCGAGACGCGCTTCTACCTCTCCGGCGAGGACGACCTTGTTCGCCTCTTCGCCAAGGACCGGATCAAGGGGATCATGGAGCGCTTCAACATCCCGGAGGACCAGCCGATGGAGGCGAAGATCCTCTCCCGGCAGATCGAGGGCGCGCAGAAGAAGGTCGAGGAGCAGAACTTCGTCATGCGCAAGAACGTCCTCAAGTACGACGACGTCCTCAACCGGCACCGCGGGCGGATCTACGAGCAGCGGCGGCAGGTGCTCGAGGGCGAGGACCTGTCCGAGCAGATCAACGGCTGGATCGACGAGGTTGTCGAGGACACGGTCAACATCTTCACCGCGGAGGAGTACGCCGAGGACTGGGATCTCGAGGCGCTCACGCAGGCGATGGCGCAGCTGTACCAGACCGAGATCACGGCCGCCGAGCTGCGCGAGGACCTCGGCCAGATCACCCG
>DASQCM010000171.1:0-13197 GCA_035634675.1 Gaiellaceae bacterium | reverse complement strand
GAGCGCCGGTCCGAGCCCGGCCTCGGTGAGGATGGTGGGGTGGATGCCGCGGGAGACCTCGCGGAGCTCGTCCGAGGTGTCCTTCAGGCCCTCGGCAAGCTCTGTCGCGAGCCCGGGCAGCTCGTCCGGAGCCCGCCGCGCCATCGCGCGCGCGCGGAAGGTGAGCGCGATGAGCCGCTGCTGGATCCCGTCATGGAGATCCCGCTCGATCCTGCGCCGCGCCTCGTCGGCGGCGGCAACGATCCTCCTGCGCGACGCGGCGAGCTCCGCCGAGCTCTTCGCGTTGGCAATCGCCGTCGCGACGAGCTCCGTGAAAGAGGCAAGGCGTGCCTCGGTGCCGGCCGGCAGGGGCCCTTCGGTCGACGTGGCGGTAATCAGGCCGTAGAGATGGCCCCCGACGACGATCGGGCTCCCGACCGCCGACTTGTAGCCGGCCTCGCGTGCGGCGACGCCGATCGGATCGGTGGCCGTCGAAAAGTCGTCGATCCGACCGGCCCTGCCTGTTTTGAGCACGATCCACGCCACGTTCGTGCCCTCGGTCGGCCAACGTTTGCCTCGAGGGAAGGCGACCTCGGTCGAGCTCCACGAAGACACCGTGGTCACTGTGTCGTCGGGCTCGAAGCGGCCGATCGTGGCGGTTCCCACCGGGAACAGGCGACCAACCTCCTCGGCAACGGCATCGACGAGATCTCGGGGCGATGCCCCCTGTGCGACGAGCGTCGCCACTCTCCGCAGCGCAGCCTGCTCGTCCGCCAGCTGTGCGAGCGCGTCGCGCGACTCGGCATTCGCGATCGCAATCGCGACGAGCTCCGTGAATGAAGCGAGCCGCGCCTCGGTCGTCGGTGGAAGCGAACGACGAGATGCGACGACGACCACGCCCCACAGCTCGCCCTCGACGACGATCGGGTTGGCAACGGCCGATCGGATGCCCGCCTTCCGCACGTTCTCCGGCATGTCTGCCGCGGCCGGATCATCGGTGTCGAACCGGGCGGCGCTCCGCGTCTCGCGAACGGAAGCGACGAGCCAGTGGGGGTGGATCTCGGAGCGTTCGCCCGTTGCGTGCGCGGCCGCATGCGTTCCGACGATGGACACGGTCCCGTCGTCCTCGAACCTGACTACCGCCGAAGTTTCGGCGCCGAGAAGCGCCTGTACCTCGTCCGCCACTGCAGCAAACAGCTGGTCCGGCCCGGTCCCGCTTGCGACCAGTGTCGCCACGCGGCTCAGTGCGGCCTGCTCGTCTGCAAGTGTCGCCAGGGCCCCTCGCGACTCTGCGTTGGCGATCGCTGTCGCGACGAGCTCCGTGAAGTCTGTGAGCCGGGCCTCCGTGTCTTTCGGGAAACGCTCGTCCCGCAGCGAGAAAACCACCATCGCACCCCACAAACGTCTCTCGACCACGATCGGGCTGGCGACCGCCGACCGCAAGCCTGCGGCATGAGCGGCAGCGGCGACGTCGCCGGTCACGTGCGCGTAGTCCTCGACGCGGGCGGGGCGGCCGGTCTTCCGAACAATCGCCATCGCACCTGGGATCTCCACCGGCCAGCGCGATCCGAACGGGAACGGATCGTGGTCTCCCTCGCTGAAGCCGCCGACTATCTCCGAGGCGTCCGGGTCGAAGCGGACCACCCTCACGTGCTGGACGGCGAAGACGCGCGCGACCTGCTCGGCGACCGCGGCAAACAGCTGATCGGGGGCGGACTCGCGTGCAACGAGGGTCGCGACCTGCCGCAGGGCGGACTGCTCGGCGACGAGCTCGCGAACGTGCCTTTCGGCACGCTCGAGCACCGCGACCGGTGCGGACTTGGGCAGGCGGGCGGCGACCCGGCGGAGAAGGTAGGCCTCGCCCTGCCCCAGCGACGCAGCCTCGGCGACCGACCCGTCGCCGAGAACGACCTCGCCTCCGCCGTCGGGGATGTCGAGCGGCTTCCAACCGGCGGTCTTGGCGCCCGAGAGGACGTAGCCGTCGCGGCTCACGAGCAGATCGGTGCTCCGCGTCATGAGATCGCCGTAGCGGCGTCTCAGCCGAGCCTCCTGATCCTGCTGCACGTCCGAGAGGCATCGCTCGATCGCCCTGGCAGCGGTCTTCGCCAGTTCGAAGCTCCTCGGACGCGCGTCCTTCCAGAGGTTCGAGAGGTCGATCAGCCCGACGACCTCGCCGGACACCGGGTCGTGGACCGGAGCGCCGGAGCAGATCCACTCGTGATAGGCGTCGTTGAAGTGCTCGAAGGCGAAGACCTGGAAGGCGTGGTCTGCGGAGAGGGCACTTCCGATCCCGTTCGTGCCGGCGGCCGCCTCGTGCCACCGCGCGCCCTCGACGAGGTTCATCTCGGCGGCTCGCTCTTTGAGCCACTCATCACCCGTTCTGTGCAGGACGAGCCCCGATGCATCGGTCACGACGACCACGCTTCGCGACTCGTCGGCCACTTGTCGGAGGCGGTCGAGGAGGCCTTCGGTGAGCGAGCTGAGCGGATGCTCGAACCAACGCTCGAGCACCTCGGACTCGTCGGCCTCGATCGGGGCGAGCGATCCCATCGGATCGAGGCCCGTGGCCAGCGAGCGTCGCCACGAGTCGACGATCGTCGTTCGCAACCCGGCGACCGCTTCGGGTGGGAGCTCGAGCCCGAGTGCGCCGTCGGCAAGCAGATGCTCCCAGCTTTCCTGGAGCTCGCGGGCGCGAGTCCGGGGATCCGTCTCCGCGCCGACAGCCAGCCACTGCGACGGCATGGCCCCTGGATGTTATTCCTCTAGGCCGTAACAGGTAGCCGGGCGGAGAGCGTCGTACCCGCGTGCGGTGGGCTCTCGATCGAGATCGTTCCGCCGAGCGCCTCGACCCGGTCCGTGAGGCCGAGGATCCCGGAGCCCCGGCCGGCATCGACGCCGCCGACTCCGTCGTCGCGGACCTCCAGCGTCAGTGCCGCGTCGTCGCTCGAGGCCGCGAGTCGGACGACGCTCGCCTGCGCATGCCTTTCGACGTTCGTGAGCGCCTCCGAGGCCACGTAGTACGCGGCCGCCTCGACAGCTGCCGGCAGCCGCCGGCCGAGCTCCACTTCGAGCTGGGTCGGAACGTTGGATCGACGCGCAAGCGCTCTCAGCGCGGGGCCCAGACCGGCCTCCGTGAGGATCGTGGGATGAATGCCGCGCGAGACCTCACGTAGCTCGTCGGTCACGTCTTTGAGATCCTCCGAGAGCTCTGCGGCAATGACCGGCAACTCGTCCGGCGACCTCCGGGCGATCCCGCGTACGCGGAAGGTCAGCGCGATCAGCCGCTGCTGGATCCCGTCGTGGAGATCTCGCTCGATCCGGCGCCGCGCCTCGTCGGCCGCGGTCACGATTCTCCGGCGCGAGGCCGCGAGCTCTGCCGAGGTCTCTGCGTTTCCGATTGCGGTTGCGATCAGCTCGCTGAACTTCTCGAGGCGTTCTTCGGCCTCGGGTGGAAGTCGCTTGGTGTCGCAGGCGGTCATCACGCCCCAAAGCCGGCCCTCAACGAAGATCGGGCTTGCGACGATCGAGACGACCCCGACTTGCTGCGCCACTTCGGCGACCGGCCCTCCGGCGGACCAGTCGATCTCGTCCATGCGGACGGAGCACTCAGTGCCGAGGACGCGGGCCACCGGAGGAAGGTCGTCGGGCCTCCAGCGAGATCCGGTCTCGATCGCGTCGCCGGCTCCGACGCCCACGATGACCATCGCCGTTCCGTCGGCGCCAGGCTCGAACCGTCCCACGGCGGACATGGAAGAGCCCAACATGCGACTGATCTCCTCGCCGACCGCCGAGAAGACCGCCGCGGGCTCCACGCCCTCCGCGACCAGCGTCGCGACCCGCCGCAGCGCAGCCTGCTCGTCCGCCAGCCGCGCGAGAGCGTCGCGCGACTCGGCATTGGCGACCGCGGTCGCGACGAGCTCCGTGAATTGGCCGAGACGGCTCATCGACCGTTCGGGGATCGGCTCGGGGGCGGTCGAGATCGCGATGATGGCTCCCCAGAGACGGCCTTGAACGGTCATCGGGGCGCCGATTGCCGACCGGAACCCAGCCCCGCGGGCAACCCGTGCGATCTCGCCGTCCAACGTGGTGTAGTCGTCGATCCGCGCCGGGCGCTTCGTGCGCGCGACCGTCGCCATCACGCTCGGGTCGTCGAGCGACCAGGTGCTGCCGGCGGGGAACGGGTGCTCACCGGACGCGGCGATCACGGTGCCCTTCTCGTCTCCGTCGTACCGCAGGAGCTCGATCCGCTCCAACCCAAGAAGGCTCGAGACCTCGTCGACGACCGCGGTGAAGACCTGCTTCGGTGCCGCTCCGGTTGCCACGAGCGTCGCGACTCGCCCGAGAGCTGCCTGCTCCTCACCGAACCGGCGCGCGGCGTCGTGTGACTGTGCGTTTGCGGCTGCAGTCGCGACGAGGTCGGTGAACTGGGCGAGGCGCTCCTCGTCGCCGTCCGGGAACGGCTGCTCGCGCTGCGTGGCAACGAGCATGACGCCCCATACCCGTCCCTCGACGGTGATCGGAGCGGCGATCGACGAACGCCAGCCGAAGGCGCGCGCGATCTCGGCGGCCTCGCCGGTTGCGTCGTCGTAGTCGTCGAGCCGCGCGGGTCTACCCGTCTCGGCGACGATGCTGAGGACATTGCGGCCGCCGATGGCGGCTCGCGTTCCCACCGGAATGATCTGCGGTGACGAGCTCCAACTGCCGATCGCGGTCGCCGCGCCGTCGCTGTCGTACCGGCCGAGCACGGTGAGGCTGGCATCCAGGAGCTCGCCGACCTCGGCCGCCACGGCCTCGAACACCGTTGCCGACGGTGCGTCGTGTGCGACGAGGGTCGCGACGCGTCGCAGCGCAGCCTGCTCGTCGACAAGGGCGGCGAGCGCGTCGCGTGCCTGGGTGTTCGACACGGCGGTGGCGACCAACTCGGTGAACTCCGTCAGATGTCGCTCGGCACCTGCTGCCAGCGAGCCGCGGACGGACGCGGCGGTGATCGCGCCCCAGAGCTTGCCCACGACGACGATCGGGCTTGCCACCGCCGATCGGATCCCCATCGAGCGCACGAGCGAGGGCATGTCCGCCGCGGAGGGGTCATCCGTGTCGAACCGTGCCGAGCGACGCGTCCGGCGAACCTGGTCGACGACGTAGCCGGGATCGAGCGAGACACGCTTCCCCGACTCGTGAGGACCGCCGATGTCGCCGAGCACGATCGCCTGCCCGTCCTCTGCGAACCTGACGATCGCAGAGATGTCGGAGCCGAACATCGCTCCGACCTCGCCGGCCACGGCACGAAAGACTCCCTCGGGCCCCGCGCCCTCCGCGACGAGCGTGGCCACGCGCCGGAGTGCGGCCTGCTCGCCGGCGAGCCGTGTGGCCGCTTCGGTCGCTTCTGCGTTCGAGATCGCGGCTGCGAGCAGCTCCGTGAACTCGCCGAGCCGGGCCTCGAAGTCGTCGGGTAGCCGCTCCGGGCTCCAGGCGACGATCGCTCCCCACACGTTCCCTGCGACCGTGATCGGGACTCCGACACCCGATCGTATGCCGACCGTCCGGGCTCGCTGCGCGATCTCGCCATCGAGGCGCGTGTAGTCGTCGATGCGCTCCGGCTCCCCGCTGACCTGCATTCGGCCGAGGACGCTGACACCCTCGAGCGACACGCGGCTGCCCATTGCGTAGAGCGGCCCCTGGGTGGGGAACGTGCCGCAGATTGTCGCGGTGCCGTCGGGCTCGTAGCGAACCGCGGCGACGTACGGGGCGTCGACGACGCGGGCGACCTCTTCTGCAACGACCGTGAAGAGCTCGCGAGGCTCCGCTGCCTTGGCGACGACTTCGGCGATACGCCGGAGCGCGGTCTGTTCGCTCTCGCTGCGGCGTTGCGCGACGCCCCCGCGCCCGATGCCCAACATCACGCTTCCTGGGGCGCCGAGCCGACCGACGCGGCTGCCTGCTCGATCACGTCTACCACCTCGGCGGGGTGCGAGACCATTGCGAGGTGGCCAGACGAAATCTCGACCGCCGTCGCTCCCATCCGCTCTGCGAACCGGCGCTCGGCGTCGGGTGGGATCGCCTCGTCGTTCTGGGCGACGAGATACCAGGACGGCAGGGACTTCCAGGCGGGGACGGCCATCACGTCGTCGAACGCGGCCAGTGCCAGCGGCTGTTGCACCGCGCACATCACCCGCGCCTGGACCGTGTCGACGCCGGCAGCGAAGTGATCGACGAAGTCGTCCTCGAGGAGCCACCCGTACCCTCGGGAGTCCGTAAAGAGATGTGAGAGCGCCGGCGTGGGCGGGGCCTCCGAGAGAAGCGCATCGAGCGACTCGCCCTGATCGAGGCCGAAGGCGGCGACGTAGACGAGCCCGGTGACGTTCGGGGCCTCGTCACCGAGCGCGGTCATGATCTGGCCGCCGTACGAATGACCGACCACGATGGTCGGCCCGTCCTGGAACTCGAGCACCTGGCGGAGCCGCGCGACGTCGTCGGCGAGCGAGCTGAGCGGAAACTGCGGCGCCTGGACGTGAAAGTCCCGAGCCTGCATGCGTTTGATGACGCCGCTCCAGCAGGACCCGTCGGCCCACGCTCCGTGCACGAGGACGATGTTCGGACGCGCGTTCATTGCAGTCGACGCTAGCCCTGGCCGCCTCCCATCGCCTATGTCAGACGACTGCAGTTGCGCTCAGTCGGACGAGGACGGTGAGAGCGCGCCGCGGAGCTGCGTGCGCGACGTGACTCCGAGCTTGGGAAAGAGCCGATAAAGGTGCGAGCCGACCGTGCGGTGGGAGAGATACAGGCGCTCGCCGATCTCGCGGTTCGAGAGACCCTCCGCCGCCAGCTCGGCGATCTGCAGCTCCTGCGGCGTTAGCTGCGCCCACGCCTCGGGGACGCGGCGGCGCGGGGTCTCTCCCGACGCGCGCAGCTCGCGAAGCGCACGCTCGGCGAGCCGAAGGAGGCCGAGCGCCTCGAACGACTGCGCCGCCTCACGCAGCGGAGCCCGCGAATCGGCCATCCGGTGCTGGCGCCGCAGCCACGCGCCGTAGGCCAGCTGTGCCCGGGCGGCATAGAAGGGCCAGCCGTCTGCCCCGGCGCCCATCGCGCTCTCGAAGAGCGGCTCCGCGTTCCCCTCCTCGGCGAGGACCGCCTTCGCATACCTGAGCTGGACGTCCAGATGCGGTGCCCCGGTTGCCGACGCCACCGCTTCCCATTCGTGCAGGAACTCGTCGACGACCTCGCGGTCGCCGTCGCCTTGCTTGGCTGCGTCGGCGACGTCGGCCAGCATCCAGCCGCCGACGAACTGGTGGTACGCAGCGTCGTTGGGGTCGAAGATCCGACGGAGCTGCACATAGGCCTCGGCGAAGCGCTCGTGCGCGAGCGCCCGCCGGCCGCGTGCGAGCGCGACCAGTGCGAGGAGCGGGTTCGCCCCGAGCGGCAGGAGCATCGCCTCCGCCGCACCGATGAGCTGCTCGGCGAGGTCGTCCCTGCCCATCTCGACGGCCGCGATCGCCTCTGCGAGCTGTCCGACGGCGACGTACCGGACCTGGCGGGTCTCCTGCGCCAGCTGCACGCCCTCGGCTGCGGCGGTGATCGCAACGCGGGCGCCGCCTGCACGTAGTTCGGCCCACGCCTCGGCCACCAGCGACCCCACGAGATGGACTAGCCGTCCGTCGGCGCGGTAGCCGGCGGAGGCGGCCCGGAGGAACGGGAGCGCCAGGTTGTCGGCCCATACGGCGCCCGCAGCCTGGCCCACCTGGAGCTGGCCGTACGGGTCGGGTAGGTCGAGCGGAGCCATCTGCTTCACGCGTCGCACGATCTCCGCGCCCTGACCCACCGGGTCGAAGAGCGCGAGGGTGGCCAACCGCGCGGGGTCGTCCGGCGCGGCTGAGAGCTGGTCGACGATCTGTGCAACGTCTCGCCGCGTCTCCCGGTCCAGGTGCTCCCAATGAGCGCGAAGAGAGACCGCGTCGAGCGTCTGAAGCGCCTGGTCGTCGTGGCCCTCCCCGGCGAGCTCGCGCGCGATGCCGGTGAAGCTCCGGATCGTGGCCGCTCCGGACCAGGTCCGCTCGAACGACTCGATCCGGAAGGAGGCGAGCGCGTGCTCTCGCGGAGGAAGGCCGAGCTGCTGCGCGGCGCTCAGTACCCGCACAGTGTCGGTTGGGCGGCCGAGCTCGTACGCGAGCTCGCCGGCGTCGAACAGCCGCAGTGCCTGCAGGCCTCGATCGACTGAGAGTTCCGCCGCCCGCTCGAGCGCCGCCAGCGCGACGTCGCGACCGCCGCGAAGACGTGCCCGCTCGGCGGCCGCGTCCAGCGCCTCGGCGACCTCCTCGTCCGGTCCGGCTGCCGCGGCGGCCCGGTGCCAGACGGCGCGCTCGGGCTCGTTCGGGAAAGCGTCGGCGAGTGCAACATGCGCTTCCCGACGCTCCTCCGGAGTCGCCGCCTGTGCCACCGCGGACCGGATCAGTGGATGCCGGAAACGGAACGCGCCCTGGTCCACGGTCCCGAGCCCCGCGGCCACGGCGGGCGCCCAGCCCGGATCACGCGCGGGCTCGGGAAGCTCGCCGTCCTCCAGGGCCGCGAACAGCAGCAAGCGGCGCGTCTCCGAGTCGAGACCGACGAGCCTCGCCGCAAACGCATGCTCGAGACGCGTGGGCAGCGGAAGGGCGTCGGCCCCCGCAGCACCGTCGAGGCTCGCTCCGGAGGGGAGCTCGATCAGGGCGAGCGGATTGCCGGCCGATTCGGCGAGGACTCGTGCCCCGAGATCCTCCGGCAGGTCCGGCGCGGCCAGCGCCAGAAGGGCCCTCGAGGACGTCTCGTCCAGTCCATCGAGGTGGAGCTCCGGCAGGCCCCACTCGTCGACGACGCTCGCAACGCCTTCGCGCACGGCGAAGACCACGATCACCGGCTCCAGCTCCAGCCTGCGTGCGACGAAGCCGAGCACCTCCAAGGACGGCCCGTCGAGCCACTGTGCATCCTCGACGAGGAGGAGCAGCGGCCTCTTCGTCTCGGCCTCGGTCAGCAGACCGAGGGCGGCCAGCCCGACCAGGAACGGATCGGGGGCATCGCCGTCGGCGAGGCCGATCGCCGTCTCGAGCGCGCGGCGCTGCGGCGGCGGGAGGCGGCTACGCGCGTCGAGAAACGGAAGCAGGAGCTCGCGCAGGCCGGCGAACGCGAATCTCGCCTCGAACGGGATGCCCGCGGCGGAGACCACCGTCACGTCGCGCTCGCGTGCTCTTGCGGCGGCAGCCTCGAGCAGCGTGGACTTCCCGATGCCGGCCTCGCCGCACACGACGAGCGCGCCGCCGCGGCGCCCGATGCCGTCGATCAGGCCATAGAGCCGGGCCAGCTCGTCGTCGCGGCCGAGAAGCTCTCCGACTCCGTGGGCAGACACGTCCATGTCGCCTCCCTGGGGCGCAACGCTACCCCGCCTACGGCGTCACGCGCGCGACCTCGCGAGCTTGCGCGGCGGCGCGGCGGGTGGAGGCTCGTGGTCGAGCACGAGCACGTCGATCAGCGTCGCAACTGCTGACGTGACCGGAATGGCGAGGATGACGGCGAACGCGCCGAACAGGATCCCGACGACGGACACGGAGACGAGTGTCACGAGCGGTGAGAGGCCTACCGAGTGGCCCATGACGTGCGGGTTGATCACGTAGCTCTGGAACGTCCGAACCACGACCAGGACGAGAACGGAGAGCGCGACGACGTGCAGCGACTGGGGCAGGCCGACCGCCACGACGACGATCACACCGATGAGCGGCCCGATCACCGGAATAATCTCGACGAGGCTGACAAAGCCGCCGACGAGCAGCCAGTAGTGGAGGCCGACGGCGTAGAACCCCGCCGAGAGCACGACCCCGATCGCGGCGACCATCAGGAACTTGACCCGCGTGTACGAGCCGAGCCGGCGGTCGATCTCCAGGTAGGTCGCCCGCGCCTTCGCACGCTTCTTCTCGGGGGCGAGCGCGGTCAGCAGATCGATCATGCGATCGCGCTCGGAGACCCAGTACCAGGTCGCGGCGAGCGTGAAGAAGACCGCGACCACGGCGTCCGTCGCCTTGTGGCCGTAGGCCGCGACGGGATGGAGGATCGCGCTCCCGGAGGGCAAGGAATGCAGGTGCTTGTCGACCCAGACGAGCACGTCATGGCGGACGCCGGTCGTGTGCTTGATACCGGCCGTGGGATCGGGCTGCGCGAGCGCCTGCTGAATCTGATGGATCGCGGGAGGCACGGCGAGCCAGAAGAACGCCCCGACGATGCCGAGCACGAGGACGAAGAAGAACATGATCGCGAGCGGCTCTGGCACCTTCCGGCGGTGCAGCCACTCGACGCCCGGGCGCATGGCGGCGGCGAAGGTAAGCGCGAGCAGGAGCAGGATGACGATGCTGCGCACCTTCCAGAGGCCGAACGCGATCGCCGCGACGGCGATTGCCGCGGTCGCCGCTCTCGCAGCCGTGCGCGTGACGTCGCGACCGCTGCTCTCGGAGCTCGTTTCCCGCTGCGGCGCCGCTACCGCCATTGCTGGTCCGCGCGCCAGTCGTCGAAGCGCGCCCACGCCGCGAGGTAGTTGTACAACTGGCGGAGGCCTTCCTGGATCTCGGCCTTCACCGCCCAGTGGCAGTAGGCGCAGTAGCCGTCGTCGTCGATTCCGGGGGCCTCACCGCAACGGATGCAGTCGTCGAAGAGCATGGTGGTCAGGCGGGCGCGGCGCCGACGACCGAGTCGTAGTCCTGCGGTTGCACTCGTCCCCCGCTCACCAGGAGCCTGGCGACGAGCAGCCCGAAGATGAAGCCGCCGACGTGGGCGAAGAACGCGACCCCGCCGCCGTTCGCGCTCGACGTGAACAGCCCGAAGTTCGCTTCGAACAGCTGGTAGAGGAACCAGAAGCCGAGGAAGACGTAGGCGGGGAGTCGCACCGGCCAGATGACGGCGAGGCCGAGCACGCGCGACGTGGGGTAGAGGATGAAGTAGGCGCCGAGGACGGCCGCGATCGCGCCGCTTGCGCCGAGGTTGGGGACGCGCGCGTCAGCCACCGTGCCGAACAGGAGCGTCATCCCCGCCTGGGTCAACGTCGCGACGAAGCCCCCGGCGAAGTAGAAGGCGAGGTAGCGCAGCGGCCCGAACGCGTCCTCGACGTTCTTGCCGAAGATCGCCAGGAACAGCATGTTCCCGAGGATGTGGTCCCAGCTCCCGTGCAGGAACATCGAGGTGATCCAGCTGATCCCCCAGGGCTCGGGGCCGTGGCACGAGCCGTTGACGGTGCAGGCGTAGAACGAGGCGTGGAAGACGGACGAGTTCAGGTGCGGCAGCTCGTAGAAGAGCCAGACCGCAAAGTTCGCGACGATCAGCGCGGTGTTGACGAACGGGAAGTGGCGTGCCTTCAGGCCGTCCGAGAGCGGAAGCATGGCGGGAGTATGCGACGGCCGGTGTGAGCGTGCATCGGCGAGATCGCTGAGGCACTGCGTCAAAACGGCAACGCGTCCGCGTCCGCACCGATGTTGCCGGGCGGGCGAGGCCGGAGACTCACCGGCGTGCAGAAGCCTGCGAACTGGAAGCCTGCCCGCACGGCGGTGCTGCTGGCGATCAGCGGGATCTCGCTGTACGTGTTCCTGCCGAGCTTGATGGCGGTCGCCTCGTCGTGGCGCGCGCTGGAGCGCGTCGACTGGGTGTTCGCAGTTCTCGTGCTCGCGTGCGAGGCGGCGAGCTCGGTCTGCCTCTGGGAGCTCGACCGGATCGCGCTGCGGACCCGCGAGTGGTTTCCAGTCGCCACGGCGCAGCTGGCGGGGAACGTCGCAGGACGGATTCTGCCCGGGGGCGGGGCGACCGCGACCGCCTTCAGCGTCTCGCTGCTTCGCCGCGCCGGCGTCGACACCGGTGAGGCGACCGCGGCGTTCGGGACGTCGACGCTCCTGCAGATCGCCACGACGCTCGCCCTGCCGGCCCTCGCCTTGCCGGCGATCCTGGTCGGCGCGCCGGTGAACCACAGCCTCGCCACTGCGGCCTACCTCGGGATCGCGGTGCTGGCAGGGCTGCTCGCGGCCGCGGCGGCGGCCTTCGTCTACGACCGGCCGCTCGAGCTCGCCGGCCAGGCCGTTCAGTGGCTCCTCAATCACACCTTCCGCCGCAGGAACCCGGTCAGCGGGGTCCCACAGCAGTTCATCGCCGACCGTGACTTCATCCGCTCGACGGTCGGCGAGCGGTGGCGTGCTGCCACGCTGGCCGCCGCCGGCAACACGGGCTTCGACTATCTCGCGCTTCTGGCCGCTCTCCACGCGGTTGGCGCCGCGCCGCGCCCTTCGCTCGTCGTCCTCGCCTATACGGCCGCCGAGCTGCTCGCGCTGATCCCGTTCACGCCCGGCGGGCTCGGCTTCGTCGAGGCGGGGCTGATCGGGACGCTGACGCTCGCCGGCGTGCCGGCGCACGACGCGGTGACGGCGACGCTGCTCTACCGGCTCGTCGCCTACTGGCTGCCGCTGCCCGCCGGCGGCATCGCGTATGTCCTCTTCCGGATGCGCTACGGCGGCGGGTTGCGGAGTTCACGCATGCGATCCGCAGGCTCTCCGATTCGCCACGAGGGCGACGCCGCCACAGTTGCATCGTCCAATGCCCGAACCGGGAGGTAATTCGATGGAGTCCATGTTCGACCGGGTCGAGAAAACGGCGGGCACGCAGCTGACCAAGATGAGATGGGCGCTCGGCCTGAACGGCCTGCTCGCGGTCGCGGTCGGCGTCGTGATCCTCGTCTGGCCCGGTATCAGTCTCTTCGCCCTCACGATCCTCTTCGGCGTCTACGCGCTGGCAACCGGGGTCGTCGGGCTGTACTACTCGTTCAGTGCCGAGGCGAACGGCGAGCGCGGGTGGCTCGTCTTCTCGAGCCTGCTCGGGATCGCCGTCGGGATCTTGGTGCTGGTCTGGCCGGACATCTCGGAGCTCGCGCTGCTCTACGTGATCGGCGCCTACGCGATCGTGCTCGGGATCGTCGCCGTCGTCGGAGCGTTCTGGCTGCCGATCGACGGTGGCGACACTGCTCTGCTGATCCTCAGCGGGCTCGTCTCGATCGCGTTCGGGGTCGTGATGTTCGCCAAGCCTGGGGACGGTGCGCTCGTCACGCTCGCCCTGATCGCGGCGTTCGCGCTCGTCACCGGCATCACCGAGCTGATCGTCGCAATCGGCGGCAAGCGATTGGCCGAGTACGACCTCAAGCGGATGTTTGCTCCGGCGAAGCCGCAGCCGTCT
>DASQCM010000170.1:0-5816 GCA_035634675.1 Gaiellaceae bacterium | reverse complement strand
GAGCATCTCGAGGAAGCCCGAGATCGAGGTGAGCGGGGTGCGCAGCTCGTGCGAGACGGCCGCGACGAACGCGTCGCGGAGCCGCTCGAGCTGACGGTCCGCGGTCACCTCCCGCAGCGTCCAGATCCGCCCGACGATGGTCCCGTCCTTCCGGGCGACCGGCGCGGTGTAGCCACGGAAGACCAGGCCGCTGTCGGTGAGCTCGAACTCGTCCTCGCTCTCGGCTAGATCCCCTTCCAGTGCCTGCATTCGCTCACGAAAGCGGGCCGGTTCCGTCGTCCGGTCGGCGAGCGCGAGCAGGCGGTCGGTGACGGTGCCATGTAGCGGGAGGCCGAGCTCGATTCCGAAGCGCATGAGCGGCGCGTTGGCGAGCACGATCTTTCCGGCCATGTCGGTGAGACAGATGCCGTCGACCGTCGAGTCGAGCAGCGCCTGCTGCAACGCGCTCGTCGCCTGCAGCTCGAGCGCGTCCGACGAGATGCGACGGGAAGAGAAACCGGCGGCAACGCCGACGCCGACGAGCGGAACGAAACGGAGCAGCAGCGTCACCGGGTCCTCTGGGAGCCCGACGGTCTCGGCGGCCACCCAGTAGAGGCCGGTCGCCGCAACCCCGGCGAGCCCACCCGCGGTCGGCCCGAGCTGCGCCGCGAGGAGCGCAACCCAGGGAACGAACATGATCGTCCCGATCGGCCCGGAACCGCCGGTCGTCACCATGCCCACAAACGTGAGAATCAGCCCCGCGCATGCAACCCCGAGCACGACCTTCCGGTTCCGGGCCAGGCGACCGACCACCGTCCGCAGCCGCGCGACGAGAGCCCGGCGCTCGAGCAGTAGGAGATCGGCCGCGGCGCTCATATCAGCCCGCCTCTCCGCGCTCATCTGCGTCCGCTTCCCCGTCTCGGCCGAACGCAATCAGGAAAAAGGCGCCGAACGCCGCGAAAAGGCCGAGCAGGACGGGCATGTGCAGGATGCGGAGGACGACCCAGGCGTCCGGGATCCGAACCAGCTTGCTGCCGATGACGTCGTGGTTCGTGGGGTACCAGAGATCCGGGGCGGTGCGATTGTCCCCCTTCATTCTCCAGCCGGTTCGGCTGTTGCCGCCGACGATCCGGTGGATGACGGCGTGGCCCGAGCCGACCTGTCCCTTGGGGATGCGGTAGGCGACGACCTCGCCGACGTGGTAGCTCGACCGGTGCTCGACGAGGACCAGGTCACCGGTGTGGAGGTGCGGCAGCATGCTCGTGCCGCTCACGAGCACCCAGCCGGCGCGGCCGCCGAGCGCCTGGGGCAGGCAGAACCAGAGCAGAGCTGCGACGAAGGCGAGCTGGGTGGCGATGAGCGCAACCGTCCGCGCATGAGCGAGCCGCGGGTGAACTGCGGCGCGGGGCGGGATCGTGACGACGCTACTTCTCATAGCTGAGGGTCATCGAAGGCCTCTTCATCGAAGACGCGTTTTCCGCCGACGCGAAGGCGGAGGTGGCCGTGCCGCTCGTATCGCGGAGCTCCCAACCCCAGAGGGTGCCGGCCTTGATCGCCGCGTCGACGTCCGCGGTGACGGGGACGGTGAGCGCACCGGTGGACGACGGCACGAAGGTGGTCGTCGCGGTCGCACCGATGGTGAGGCCGCCGAGGGTGTTCCAGGTCAGCGTCGCGGAGCTCCAGCTGGAGTAGACGGGAAAGACGGAGATCGTGTCGTTCGACTTCGTCGTCACGGTCAGGGTCAGCACGGCGCTGTCCGCGCCCCCCGTGGTGGGGAGGCTGCAACCGCTCAAGTCGAAGCGGACGAAGGCGTAGTCCTGTGAGCCTGCGGCTCCGCCGATCGTGAGGTTCGTGTCGGTACCGCCGGTGGTGCTGTTGGGGCTCCCCTGCTGCACGTACGTGTCATCGGCAGTCGCGGACGTCTGGTTGCACGTTCCCTTCGTCAGCGTCTGGCTCCAGACGTGCAGCTTCTTGGAGCTGAGCCCGAGGCTCGCCGCGTAGGCGATGCCGGCGGACGCCAGGACGCCGACGACGGCGAGGGCGGCGAGGCGGAGAAGGGTGCGGCCGGGCATCGTCTTCCTACTCGGTGAGTGAGAGTGCGTAGGCCGTGACGTTCGCGGCGGAGACGGTGCCGAAGCCCGTGACGCTGGCGGTGCAGCCGCCGGTGCACGTGCCGACGATCGCCGAGGCGTTGCCGAGGCTCGTGTGCGAGCTGTTCTCGAGGGTCACTGCGAGGATCTCGCCGGCGCACGCCTGGGGAACGCTCAAGACGTTGATCTGGGTGACGTTGCCGCTGTTGTCGACGTTCCGGGTGGCGGTGAGCGACGACGACGTGCAGCCGCTGACGGTCGCACTGCCCGCCCCGAGCTTCCCGGTGGTGAGGCCGAGGCTTGCAGCCGAGGCGACCCCGACCGACAGAACCGCTGCGGTCAGGGCGAGCCCGAAGATGTTGGTCAGCCGCTTCATTCCTCATCACCTCCCGGCCGAGCCGAGCGGGGCACCGGGATCGGGCCCCGCTCGCTAAGCCGCCGGTACGACGATTCGGTACTAGGAGACGACGACCGAGATGCCGGTGACGAGGCTCGCGTCGGGCGTGCCCGCGGTCGCGATGTTCGCCGTCGTGCCGGACGCGGGCAGCGTGCCCGTCATCTCCGAGCCGACAGCCACGCCGGCAGCACCCGTCAGCTGGACCTTGTACGACTTGCTGAGGCAGCCGGCCGGGATGCTGGCGAGGTTGACCTGGCTGACGGAGTAGCCCGGAATCGACGCCGCGTACGCCGTCGTGTAAGAGGCCTGGATTCCGCTGCCGCAGGCCGCGACGACGCTGCTGCCGGCGCCGAGCCCAGACGAGCTCAGGCCCAGCGACGCGGCGAAACCGTAGACGCCGGCGAAAACGATGCAGGCCACAACCGCAGCGAGAACGAGCTTTGTCGCCCTCGTGGTGTTACGGATCTTGCGCATGTCGAAAACTCCTTTTGGTCTCGTTCGTACCGGCCGGACGTGCTGCCCGGTGACCTGACAGTCGTCGACGGCCCTATGAATCCGAGTTGCGCTGGGGTATGCGTCCCGTATGAGCCGGCGTCCCCCGAAAGGGGGCCGACGGTTCAGACAGCGACGGGCGAATACCGCGCGCGGACGTCGTCGACGAACGCAGCGAGGCGGTCGGCGAGTTCCGCATCTTCGAGCTCGAGCACGTTCTCGGCGTTTTCCTCGCCGGAGTGGGAGAGGTTGAAGCTGCCTACGAAGATGCGATCGTCGGCGACCGTGACCTTCGCGTGCATGTAATCGTGGACCGAACCCGGCGCGTAGGGCGTGGAGACTTTCCCCGTGAACGGCGCGCGGGTGAGCGTCGTCCGCAGGAGCGGCGCCTTCCATTCCGCGTTTCCGTCCGCATGCCACTGCGAGAGCACCTCTTCGATCTGGGTGGCGTCGACCACGCCCGCGAGGTCGACCTTCCCGTCGGAGGCGACCTGCGCGAGCGTCGCGAGGATCGGCGCGGAGCTGATCACCGGCGACGCGATGCGCACGCGCCGGCTAGCCGAGCCGATCGCCTTCGCGATCCGGTGCGCGAGCCGGTTTCCGCGGCCCGGGCAGAACCAGGCGCGGATACCGTCGACAGGAGCGACGTCGACGTGGCCGCTCCGCGAGACCTCGCGCGTCGTCCAGAGCTGCTCGAAATCGGTGCGGTACCGCGCGGCCACCGCAGGAGAGTCGACGGTGATGATGACGTTCTCCTCCCGTGTCCACGAGTCCGCCGTCCAGTTCGTCGAGCCCGTCCAGACGGAGGCGGCGTCACGAACGACGTACTTGTGGTGCATGAGGTCGGGGACACCCGGAATCGCGGCGGTGGGGAAGGGCAGTGCCTCGATTGCGTTGAGATCCGTGCGCGGCGGTGGCGAGGCGGCCGGCTTGTTCGGGTGGTCGATGTTGAACGCGAGGCGGACGGCGACTCCGCGCTCGTGGGCCGCGAGGAGCGGGTCTCGGACGATCGCGACGAGGTCCGGCGGCAGATGGAGGTCGTAGACCGCGATCTCGAGGGAATGCTGCGCCGCGGAGAGGAAGTCCGCGAGCGCGTGGGCGGTCTGCTCGGCCGGCTGCCCGCCGTCCGTCAGCGTGCGGACTTCGACGCCAGCCACTCGGCCTTGTGTGCCTTCTTCGCGGCCTGGTAGTCCGCGAGCGCCTGCGGCGAGTCGACGTCACCCAGGGTGGGATGGTTCGGCACGAGATTCTGAGCGACCTCGACGTCGAAGCGCTTCGCCAGCACCGCCCCGAGCGACTTGACCTTCATCTCGCCGAAGCCGGGCAGTCCTGAGATGCGGCGGCGGAGGTCGGCGCCGTCCTCCGCCTCGGTCCAGAGGCGGGATGCATCGCCGCCGTATTCGTCTGCCACGGTCTCGGCGAGGTCCTGCACGCGCTGGGCCATCGAGCCGGGGAAGCGGTGGATGGCGGGCTTTTCGCGAAAGAGCGGCTCGAGGTTCGAGCTCGCAACCGCCCGGGGGTCGAGCGTGCCGAGCCGCTCCTTCAGCCGGAGCGGGCCGAGGAACGCCTGCTGGACGGTGACCTGCTGGTCGAGCGCAAAGCCGACGAGGAGCGCGAACGGATCGTCCGCGAGCAGCCGGCACGCCTCCTCGTCGTCGGTGAACCAGAGAGCCTCGGGCATGCCTCGATCCTACGCAGAGGCCTGCATCAGAGCGCGGCAGCGCTGGACGTACGGCGTCGCCCGCTGCTCCTCGAAGTAGGCGAGCGCACTCTCGAGCCGCGACGTGTCGCCGCCCTCGGCCGCGAGCAGCGCCGCCCACGCCTCGGCGAAGCGAGTGCCGATCTTCCCGTAGAGCTCGGAGGCGCGCACGAGCTCGCCGGAGGCGGCTGCGCGCCCGGCCGCAAGCCAGCGGAAGCCCCGCTCTCCCTCGGTCAGCGCGAGATAGTCGTTCGCACGGTCGAGCTCGATGAGGTACAGCGTCAGGTCGTAATTCAACTCGTGCGCCGGGGCGTCGAGGGCCTCGGCGAGCAGCGCTTCAGACTCGTCCCGTCTGCCGGCAACTCGGAAGCAGCGTGAGGCGGTGGCGAGGATATAGCTCGAGGTCTGCGCATCAGGCCCGGCCTCGCGCAGGCCGGCGACCGCCCGCTCGGCATCGGCGACGGCGTCAGCTACCTGGTCTCGGGCCAGGAAGGCACGCGCCCTCGTTACCAACAGCGGCCGCGTTTGATAGGTCTCGGCGGCCTCTGACGAGAGGTACCGGTCCGCGGCGTCGAGAACCCCGTCGAGGTCGCCGTGGAGGTCGCGGTCGTAGACCTCCTCGGCCAGGTTCCACACGATTCCCGCCGTGTTGCCGTAGCGCGTGACATGGGCGCCTGCCTCGGCGATCCGGGCCGAGCCTTCTTCGAGCCGGCCGACCTGCCAGAGGCAGTTCGCCAGGTTGTTGAGCGCAGTGCCCTGCTCGGAGACCGCGGCCGCGGCCTCCGCGCGACGGACTGCTTCCTCGAGATCCTCGATCCCGGCCTCGTCGCCGAGGTGCACTCGCGCCAGGCCGATCGTGTTGAGCGCGTCGACGGCGAGCCTTTCGTCTCCGCTCTCGTTGGCGAATTCGAGCGCCTCGCTCGCCGCCTCGATCGCACCCGCTTGATCTCCCTCGACGATCTGGAGCTGGCGCGCTCCGCGCGCGAGCGCCCGGGCCGTCGGAGTCGAAAGAGGCTCCTGCCTGGCCAGCTCGGCTGCACGTATCCGAGTGGCTCGCGTCTGTGCCAGGTCGCCCAGGTAGAAGAACGCGCGTCCCAGCATCGACGAAGCCTCGGCCGCCAGAGCCGGCTCACCGTTGGCGATGAATCCCTCGGTCGCC
>DASQCM010000169.1:0-8490 GCA_035634675.1 Gaiellaceae bacterium | reverse complement strand
CGACCTTCTTCCGCACGACGAGCGCGAGTGACGGCACCTGCCCCACCCGAAACCGCTCCGCGACCTCCGGCCGCTCGTCGACGTCGATCTTGCTGACGCGCAGGCGGCTTCGCTCCTTGCGTGCGATGTGCGCGAGCAGGCTCTCCATCCGCCGGGCGGGCCCGGAGCTGCGCGACGTGAAGAACAGGAGCAAAGGACGGTCGTCTGGGGTCATATCCGAACAACGACCGGACGCGGCCCGCGGTTACGGCTCTACACTCGACGGATGGGTTCGTGGTACTGGATCGGCGTCTGCGCAGGCCTGGGCGCTGCGGTAGGCGTCCTCTTCTCCGGACTCGCCGGCACCGAGCGCATCTGGCGGATCGCCGCCATCCTGGTGGCCGGCGCAGTAGGCGCGGCGATCGGCTTCGGCATCGACAGCTGGCAGCCGGGCGGCTGGGGTGACCTCGCCGGCGGGATCGTCGGCGCGCTGGCCGGCGCGCTCGGCGCGGCGCAGGTCGTGCGCGGCGCGCTCCGGCGAGGTGGGACGCCCGGCGGCACCGCGCTGCTCGTCTCGGGAGCTGCGCTGGTCATTGCCGCTCTCGCCTGGATTCCGGCCGTCGGCTATCTCCTGGCGCTGGCTTTGCCTCTCGTTGCGCTGCGGCTCAGGCGGGCGCAACCCGAGCGCTACGCCGGATTGCGGACGCTCGCGCGCGACGAGTAGGCCAGGGCATGGCGAAGAAGCTCGTGCTCGTCGTCGTGGACGGGATGACGCCCGCGGCGTTCGAGCGGGCGATCGCAGAAGGGCGTGCGCCGGCCATGGCCCTCCTCGCCGCTGAAGGCGAGTACCGCCAGGCGACGTCTGTCTTTCCGTCGCTGACGCCGGTCTGCCTCACGTCGATCGCGACAGGCGCGGGGCCGGGCGTCCACCACATCCCCTCGCTCGTGTGGTGGAACCGCGAGGAGCGACGGATCGTCGAGTACGGATCGTCCCTATCGGCGTTGCGCGCGGCCGGCCTCTCGCAGTCGCTCGTCGACACGATCTTCAACATGAACGCGCGCCATCTCTCGCGCGACGCGGTCACGATCTACGAGGCGCTCGAGGACGCGGGCCTGGTCGCGGCCGCCGTGAACATCACGTGCTACCGCGGCCGGCACCGCTACCTCCCGACCGTCCCGGGCCTCAACCGCGCCGCGTTCGGCCCCCGGCGCTTCTTCTTCTACGGCCTCTTCGAGTCGGACCGGACGGGAGCGCCGTTCGCGGTTCGCAGCCGCCGCGCCGGCTCGGTAGACGCGTATGCCGCCGCGGTCGGCCGCTGGCTCGTCACGCGCGACGGCTTCGACTTCCTCGCCTTCTACCTCTCCGGTTACGACTTCGCCTCCCACGCCGGCGGCCCAGACGGAGCCGAGGCAGACCTCGCGCTTGAGCAGGCGGACGCGGCGATCGGCACGCTGCTCGATGCCGCCGGCGGGCCGGACGAGTTCCTCGAGCGGTACGCGCTCGTACTCCTCTCCGATCACGGCCAGACGCGCGTCGAGCGGGCATCGCGGCTCGAGGAGCCGCTGGCCGACGTCGCTAACGAGATCATCGTCGCCGCGTCGAACCGCGCTGGCCAGGTCTACTTGCGTCCGGACGCGCGCGTCGATGCGGGCGAGCTCGCGCGGCGGCTGGACGGCTTCGCTGCCGTCGACGTCACGCTCCGCCGCGAGGGGGATCGCGTGGTGGCGCGGAAGGACGGCGAGGATGCTCCGGTCGAGAAGCTCGACCACCCTGACGCCGCGTGGCGCGCACGCTCGGCGCTCGCAGACCCGAACGCGGGCGAGTTGCTCGTCTCCGCCGCGGAGGGATGGGAGCTGGCCGACCTCGGAGGCCGCCACCACGCCGGCGGTGGGAGCCACGGCTCGCTCGTCGCGGGCGACTCGCTCGTCCCGCTCGTAACCGTCGGCCTCGCCGCGGAGCCGCGGCGGATCACGGACGTCGCTCCCGCCGTGCTCGAGCACTTCGGCGTTGCGGTGCCGGAGGCGATGGAGGCGCCCGCAGGTGTTCGCTGAGGAGCGGGGCAGGATGGTCGACCTCCAGCTCTACCGGCGCGGGATCGCCGACGAGCGCGTGCTGGCAGCGATGGGCCGCGTGCCGCGAGAGCTCTTCGTTCCAGCGGAGGTGCGGGAGGCCGCGTACGCCGATGCCGCCCTGCCGATCGGTGACGGCCAGACCATCTCTCAGCCGTACATGGTCGCGCTCATCTGCGAGCAGCTCGCTCTCCATGGAACCGAGCGCGTGCTCGACGTCGGCACGGGCTCCGGCTACCAGGCAGCGGTGCTGGCCGAGCTGGCCGCGGAGGTGCACACCATCGAGCGAATCCCGGAGCTGGCGCAGCGGGCGAGCGAGACTCTCGCTGCAGCCGGGTACGGCGAGCGCGTCCAGCTCCATCTGGGGGACGGCTCCCGCGGGGTCCCGGAGCACGCTCCGTTCGCCGGGATCGCCGTTGCCGCGGCGGCGCTCGAGCCGCCGCCCTCGCTTTACGAGCAGCTCGAGCCGCGCGGCCGTCTAGTCGTCCCGGTCGGCGGGGCCGGCGGGCAGTGGCTCGAGGTCGTCGTGCGGACGCCGGAGGGCCCGGCCGTCCTGCGCAGCGTCCCCTGCCGCTTCGTCCCCCTCGTCGCCGGCCTCTGAGTTGTCCCGAAGAGGCGCTACCCTCGGGGCGACTGTGGAACGTCCGGCCGCTCCCACTGTTCCCCCGGCGCGGCCGCGCGTGCTCTCCTCGTTGCGCTCGCTTCGGAACTGGCAGCAGCTCGCGAAGTTCTGCGCCGTCGGAGCCGTCGGCTATCTCATCAACCTCGCCGTCTACGACGCGCTGCTGCATGCCGGGTTGCACTACCTCGTCGCTGCGACGTGCTCGTTCCTCGTCGCCGTTACGAGCAACTACACGTGGAACCGGATCTGGACGTTCCGCGAGCACCGCGGCCACATCGGCATCCAGGGGATGCGGTTCTTCCTCGTCTCGGTGGCGGCGCTCGGCGCGAACCTCGTCGTGCTCCACCTCCTCGTCACGTACGGGAACCTCGGGAAGCTCGTAGCGCAGGCCGTCGCGATCGTCCTTGTCACGCCGCTCAACTTCATCGGCAACAAGCTCTGGTCGTTCCGCCGGTCGAAGGCCACTGATTAGCCTTCGCTCGGTGAGGGGTCGGCTCCTCGCACTTGTTCTCGTCGCGCTCGCCGCGTCCGTCTTCGCATCGGCTTCCCGAGCGGCGGGCAGCAGCACCGACACAGCCCCCGTCTTCGACGGCAAGGGACACCTCGTCCAGACGCCGTTCGTCCCGCACCGGCCGGGCGCCTCGCTCACGCGGGCCGAGGCGCTGCGGGACTTCGAGCGCTATCCCAAGGTCGCGTCCTGGCTGTCGCGCTACCCGAAGTCCGGCCGCAGCGACGAGGAGACGTACGACGCGAAGTCCGGCGAGTGGACGGTGAAGGTCTGGTGGGGCGCCGCGGGGGAGATCGCCGAGGGGAAGGTCATCGACGCGACCGGTGGCGTCGACGAGGCGTGGACGGGCCCGCAGGTGGCGTGGGGGATGGCGCGCGGCTCGCCCGGCGCCTTCGGCGGCACGGCGATCAACAACCCCTGGGTCTGGGGCGCGTTCTGCCTCGTCTTCTTCGTCGGGCTCGCGGACTTTCGCCGCCTGCTCTCGCTCCGCAACCTCGACCTACTCTTCCTCCTCTCGCCGACGGCGTCGCTCTGGTTCTTCAACCACGGCGACGTCTTCACCGCGGTGCCGCTCTTCTATCCGCTGCTCGTCTGGGTGGTGCTGCGCAGCCTGTGGATCGGGACCCGGAACCGCGGCACGCCGGGGATGCCGACCTGGCCTGTCTGGGTGCTGCTCGGCGCGACGATCTTCCTCGCCGGCTTCCGCGTCGGGCTCAACGTCGAGCGCTCGAACGTCATCGACGTCGGGTACTCGGGCGTGATCGGCGCCGAGCGGATCGTCAAGGGGGAGGCGCCGTGGGGGAACTTCCCGGTCGAGAAGCTGCCGAGCGGCAAGTCGCTCAAGGCGTGCGGCAAGGCCGACGCGTCCGGCGAGATCCGCGAGCGGGTGCAGACGAACGGCCGCTGCGAGAGCGCGAATCCGGAAGGCGACACGTACGGCCCGGTCGCGTACGAGTCGTACATCCCCGGCTACCTCATCCTCGGCTGGAGCGGGAAGTGGGACACCTTGCCGGCGGCGCACTTCACCTCGATCGCCTTCGACCTTCTGACGATCCTCGGGCTCTGGCTCGTCGGACGGCGTTTCGGCGGGCAGCGGCTCGCTGCCGTGCTCGCCTTCGCGTGGGCGGCTTATCCGTTCACGCAGTACGTCTCCAACTCGAACACGAACGACGTGCTGATGCCGTGCTTCCTCGTCTGGGGCTTCTGGCTCGTCTCCAAACCGGCCGCCCGCGGCGTTTTCGCAGCGCTCTCGGGCTGGACGAAATTCGCCTCTTTGCTCGTCGCGCCGATGTGGCTGACGTATCCGGGAAGGAGGCCGAGTCGGCGGTTCGCGCTCGGCTTCGCCGTGGTCACACTCGCCGCCTTCTCGGTGCTTCTCCTGCAGCCGGACCCGTTCCACGAGGCGCACGTCTTCTGGACGCGGACGGTCGGCTTCCAGATCGGGCGCGCGGCGCCGTGGTCGCTCTGGGACTGGCGCCAGTACCACGCGCGCGGCCTGCCCGACCTCCACATCGTGCAGCGCGTCCTGCAGGTGCTGCTCGTCGCGGGGGCGATTGCCGCAGCCTTCTTCCCGCGCCGCAAGTCGCCGCTCCAGCTCGCGGCACTGACGGCGGCGCTGCTCGCCGGCTTCGAGCTCGTCGTGACGTACTGGCTCTACACGTACATCCCGTGGTTCTATCCCTTCGCGGCGATCGCCCTGCTCGCGCCGGCGGTCCCGCTCGCGCGGCTCGTGTCCGTCTCAGACCTGGATCCGGACGAGCTCGATCTCCTCGGCGCGCCCCGCGTCGGTGCACGTGAGGAGGACGCCCTCCAGCCGCACGTCGCCTTCGGCCGGCTCGAACCGGACCGGTAGGCGTGTCCGCATCCGCGAGATCGCGAGCTCCGAGCGGACTCCGATCACCGAGTCGTGAGGGCCGGTCATCCCCGCGTCCGTGACCGCCGCGGTGCCCCCGGGAAGTACGCGCGCGTCGTTGGTCTGGACGTGAGTGTGGGTGCCGATCACCGCGGTGACGCGGCCGTCGAGCCAGGTCGCCATGGCGACCTTCTCGCTCGTCGCCTCGGCGTGGAAGTCGACGACGACGACCGGCGCCGCGGCGCGGGCCTCGTCGACGAGCTCGTCCACCACCTCCCACGGCGAGACCGGCGTCGAAAGGAAGAGCTGACCGAGCAGGTTCAGGACGGCGACCCGGACGCCGTTCCGCGCCTCGACGACCGCGAGCCCGCGGCCGGGAGCCTGCGCGCCGGAGTTCGCCGGCCGGATCACCCGCTCGCTGGCGGCGAGGTACGACGCGATCCCGCTGCGGCGGTAGGTGTGGTTACCGAGCGTGATCACGTCCGCGCCGGAGGCGAGCAGCTTGTCGGCCAGCTTCGCCGTGATCCCGGCGCCGTCGGCCGCGTTCTCGCCGTTGACGATCGCAAGGTCAGCGTCGTAGCGCTCGCGCAGCGAGCCGAGGTGCTCCTCCACGGCGCGGCGACCCGGGACGCCGAAGACGTCCGCGAGGAAGAGGATCTTCAGGGTCGCGGTCCCTCTAGCCGGTCGGGAGGATCGGCGCGGTGCGGACTTCGATGGTCACGTGGTTGCCCGAATCGTTCGTGTAGCGGGCGAGTGCCTGCCGCTCGATCGCCGCGAGGTCGGCGACGCGGCCGAGCTTCGTGGCGCCGCTGACCACCGCCGTTCCGACCGTGAGCGCGGGGTCGGCGACGAGCTGCGTCACCGTGACGAGGAGGGACGGAGCCGTCTGGGGCGCGATGTCGATCTGGGAGCCGTACCGCTTGCCCTCGACGACGAACGGCCGGATCGCGGCCACCGTCCCGTCGACGGGCGAGTAGACGTCGCTGCCGACGGCCGCGCCGACGTCGATCGCCGACGTCCCGCCTCCGCTCAGCTGGTACCAGCGAGGCGAGCCTCCGCCGCCGCCAAAGATTCCGTGCACGACCCGCTGTACGAGCCCCTCGTTCGCCTGGTGCCCGACGGGCTTGAGCGTGAGCGCGCCGTCATGGGCGGCGTGGTAGCCGATCGCGGTGAGGCCGGCCTGGGCCACCGGGAGCTGAAGCCGAACCGGGCCGCGAAGCGAGACGATCTCGGGGGTCGGCCGCGTCTGAGCCTTCGCTGCGAGCGCACGGCTCGGGATGAGCGCCGAGGTGCGCACCGCTCGGCCGCTGAACGCGGTCAGGCCGAGGGTCACGAGGAAGACCGCGGCGAGGAGGACTAGCAGCGCCATTCGGCGTGCATGGCGCGTCGGGCGCGCCTGTCTGCGTTCCACCTGCCGCCTCCCCCCAGAGAGGCGCGAGGACGGCATGTCGCGCGGCACCTTATCGAACTGCCGCGCCTCTTCCAATGCTGCAAGCGTCGGCGGCCGAGCCGCCGACGCGCGGCGAAGGGCATTGGAGTCGAGCGCGAGAGACCCCTGGGTGGCGCGCGACCAGACATCGCCGATGCCAGCTTTACCATCGCCGGGATGCCCTCCAAGCCCGTGCGGATCGTGATCCCACGCTGGGCGCAGCTCGTCTTGTTGCCACTGCTGCTGCTGCTGCTCTGGGCGGTGGCGGGAGCCGTGCGTCACGTGGTCTTCCTGTTCCTCGTGGCGCTGCTCATCGCCCTCCTCCTCAACCCCCTGGTGCGGGGGCTCGGGCGGGCATGGATCCCGCGGGGAGCAGCGGTTGCGCTCGTCTATCTCGCATTCGCAGCGGTAGTCGCACTCGCGATCGTCGCGCTCGCCACGGTGGTCGTGCAGCAGACGCGCAGCGCGGCTCACCGGGTGGACACCTACTTTACGACCGAATCCGGACACCCCCGGCGGACGGGCGCCGAGCAGGACCTGGCCCGCCTCCAGCACTGGCTGAACGACCACCACCTGAGCACCGTCCACGTCCAGCGGCAGGGCGAGAAGTTCCTCAACCAGGTCGGGACGAAGGACGTCCAGAAGTACACAACGAGGGCGTTGCGCTGGGCCGAGGGCGCCGGCATCGCCGTGGTGACCCTCCTCTTCGACGCCTTCTTAGTGGTCGTCGTCTCGATCTACATGCTGCTCGGGATGCAGCGGCTGACCAACGCCGTCGACAGGCGCTTTCCCCCGCACGGCGACGGCGGTGGACTGATCATCCGGATGGAGCGGGCGGTGCAGAGCTATGTCCGAGGGCAGTTCCTCGTCTCGCTGATCATCGGGGTCAGCGTCGGGATAGGGCTATACATCCTCGACCTCGTCGGCCTGTTCCCGAACGGCGGGAAGTACGCGGCCGCGTTCGGGGCGTGGGCCGCCGTGACGGAGCTGATTCCCTACCTCGGGCCGTGGCTCGGGGCAGCGCCGCCGGTCCTGTATGCGCTCGTCCAGCATCCGATTTCCGCCCTCTGGGTGACCGCCTTGTTCTTCGGCATCCAGCAGTTCGAGGGACACGTCGTCGTGCCGAACGTGCTGGGCAGCTCCCTCCGCCTCCACCCGCTGCTCGTGATCTTCGGCCTTCTCGCAGGCGGGGAGATCTACGGTTTCGCCGGGATTCTCGTCGCGCTGCCGCTGCTCGCGGCCGGCCGCGCCGCGTGGGAGTTCTTCTCCGAGCGAGTCGTGCTGCAGAAGTGGCCGGGAGACGGGCCGATCGACGAGCTCGAGATCGACCTCGACGACGACGGCGGGACCGCCCCGCCCAAGACGCCTCCCGCCCCCGCTGCCTGAGCTCGGGCGGCGTACTCTTCCCACGGATGAGCGCGTTCCCGGTCACCCGGCTGCGGCGGTTCCGTCGAACCGCTCCGCTGCGTGGGCTCGTGCGCGAGACGCGGCTCTCGCTCGATCAATTCGTGATGCCGCTCTTCGTGGCGCCCGAGCCGCTCGCCAACGAGGCGCTGCCCGGGATGACGCGCTTCGACATCGAGGGGCTGCTCCACGAGGTGGAGGCGCTCTCGGCGGGCGGCGTCGGCGCGGTGATCCTCTTCGGCGTCCCCGAGGTGAAGGACGAGGAGGCGACCGGCGCCTGGGAGGAGGACGGCATCGTCCAGATCGCGCTGCGCGCGCTGCGGCCGCGCTTCCCGGAGCTCGTCCTGCTCACCGACGTCTGCCTCTGCGAGTACACGTCGCACGGCCACTGCGGGGTCGTCGTCGACGGCGAGGTCGACAACGACCGGAGCCTCGAGCTGCTCGCGCGCACGGCCGTCAGCCACGCCGAGGCCGGCGCCGACGTGGTTGCTCCGAGCGACATGATGGACGGGCGGGTCGCCGCTATCCGCGAGGCGCTCGACGATCACGGCCTCGACAGGACGCCGATCCTCGCCTACTCCGCGAAGTACGCATCCGCCTTCTACGGCCCGTTCCGCGAGGCGGCC
>DASQCM010000168.1:0-14605 GCA_035634675.1 Gaiellaceae bacterium | reverse complement strand
GTCGTGCGTCCCCCGCGGAGCTTGGAACGCTGGGCTCATGCTCCAGCGTCGCCGGAGGCGGCGCGGTCTTCAGGCCGGGCGTCGGCGGCTTTGCCGCCGGCGCTTCCAGCCTCCGCGCGTAGCTCAGCGAGGAACGGATTGCGAGCGAGCTCGACGCCGAGGGTCGTCTCGGGCCCGTGGCCGGGATGGACGACCGTCTCCGGCGGGAGCCGCTCGGCGAGCATGCGCACCGAGGCGAGCAGAGTGTCCCAGTCGGCGCCGGGCAGGTCGACGCGGCCGACCGAGCCGGCGAAGAGGAGGTCGCCGCTGAACAGCTCGCCTTCGGCGTAGAACGCGACGTGCGCGGGCGAGTGGCCGGGCACGGCGAGGCATTCGAACGAGACGCCGGCGACCTCGACCGTCTCGCCGCCGCTCAGCAGGTGCTCGGGAACGTGCGGGCGTCCGGGGACACCGACAGGCGCGAACTCCGGGAAGCGCTCGAGGCGGTCGCGCTCTCCCTCCGGCATCCAGACCTCGGCGCCGGTCCCCTCGGCAAGATCCGCGACGCCTCCCAGATGGTCGAAGTGACCATGCGTGATGAGGATCCCGACACACGCCGTGCCGAGTCGCGCAAGCTCCAGGCGGAGGTCGGCTGCATCCCCTCCGGGGTCGATCACCGCGCACTCGCCGGCGCCGCGCTCACGGCGGACGACGTAGCAATTCGTCTGGAGCGGACCGAGCGCATATCTGTCGACCGCGAGCGGCATCGCGGGCGAGTCTAGTGCAGGGTTGGTTAGGCCCCCGGCAGGTGCGGGAACGCACTGCTCATGCGCCACTGGGTCCTCCACGAGATCAAGACTCCGCAGGGGACGCGGTCGCCCGTCGTCCTCGATTCTCGGGACGGCGGCGAGCGTGCCGTGCTGATCGAGCTCCGTGCGGGCGAGGCGCTCGGCCAGCACAGCGTCAAGGAGTCGACGCTGTTGCTCGTGCTGGATGGATCGGTGCGGGTCGAGGCGGGCGACGAGTCGTTCGACGCCGGCGCCGAGGAGCTGTTCCAGTTCGAGCCCGACGAGCGGCACGCGGTGACGAGCGACGACGGCGCGCGCATCCTGCTGCTGCTCGCGCCCTGGCCGGGTGAGGGGCACTACCGCGGCGAGCGCGCGCCAGGCTCGAGCGTCAGCGCTTCTTAGCCTGTCCCTTCTGGCCCTGCTGCTCGGCGCGCCGCTGGAAGCGGTTGTAGGCGAAGCGGTCGAGGAAGTAGGTGAAGGGGATGAAGAGCAGCGTGTAGAGGCCCGCGAGCCCCAGCGCACGGGCAAGGTTGTTGCCGCTCTTATTCGAATTGAGGACGAAGAAGAGGGCGAAGATCACGGCGCCGAGGATGAGCGAGCGCCGCGCCGCGCGCTCCCACGACGGCGGCGGCGGGACCCGCCCTGCGCGGCCGCCGCGCTGCGGCTGGGCCTTCGTGGCCGGCTTTCCGTTGTTGCGCCTCTCGGGCGCGGCCGGAAGATCCTCCGGCGGCTCCTCCAGCTCGTTTCCCTCGGCGTCGACCCAGACGGTCTCGTACTCGTGCCGGCGTTCCTTCTGCGCGCGACGCCGTTGCTTCCTCGACGGCATGTGCTCAGGCTAGCTCGCCGGCAACGATTGTTCTCGCCACGACACGCCCGCCGAGGTGGTAGGCGAGGTAGCGCCAGTCGTGGGCGTCAACCAGCGTGATGTCGGCGCGATAGCCGGGAGCGAGCCGGCCTATCCGGTCGGCGCGCCCCAGCACGTGCGCGGCGTTGACGGTGCACGCGGAAAGCGCCTCGGCCGGCGACAGGTGGAGCTTCGTCGCGGCGAGCGAGCAGACGAGCGGCAGGCTCTCGCAGAACGCACTGCCCGGGTTGAAGTCGGTCGCGAGCGCGACGGCGGCGCCGGCGTCGACGAGCGCACGCCCAGGCGGCATCGGCCGGTCGAGGAAGAGTGCGCTCGCGGGTAGGAGCACGCCGGCCACGTCGCTGGCGGCGAGGGTGCGGATCCCCTCCTCTCCCGTCGCCTCGAGATGGTCGACCGAGCGCGCGCCCAACTCGACGGCGAGCGGGATAGCGCCGGCCTCCGTGAACTGGTCGCCGTGGAGGCGCAGGGCGAGGCCCGCGTCGCGGCACGCCTCGAGGTACCGCCGCGCCTGGGCGGCGTCGAAGGCCCCCCGCTCGAGGAACACGTCGGCAGCCTCGGCGAGCCCGGCTGCCTCGGGCAGCACCTCGGCGAGCGCGAAGTCGAGGTAGGCGTCGGCGTCGGCAAACTCCGGGGGGACGGCATGGGCGCCGAGCCAGGTCGGGACGCCGCCGGCGTCGCGGATCGCGCGGAGCGAGGCGAGCTCCGTCTCCCGGTCGAGCCCGTAGCCAGACTTGGCCTCGAACGTCGTCGTACCCGCGCCGAGCATCCACATGCGGTGGCGATCGACCGCTTCCCGCAGGCCGGCTTCCCCGGCCGTGCGCGTCGCACGGACGGTCGAGAGGATGCCGCCCCCCGCGGCATGCAACTCCTCGTAGCTCGCGCCGGCCGCGCGGAGCGAAAACTCGTCCACGCGGTCGCCGCCGAAGGCCGCGTGCGTGTGGCAGTCGACGAGGCCCGGGATCGCGCACATTTCGCGACCGTCCATCTCGACGACGTCGTCGTCGAGTGCCGGCAGGTTCGCCATGAGGCCGACGGTCTCAATCGTGTCCCCGTTGCAGAGGACGAACGCGCGGTCGAGCACCTCGACCTGGCCGAGCGAGGAGCCGCGCAACGGCGCGTGCGTTCCGGCGGGCGTCGCGATCTGCGCCAGATCGCGGACGAGCAGCCGCTGCGTCACGCGTCGGTGGGGGCGTGCGGAATCCGGAGGCCAGCGTCCTCGGCGGCGGCGATCGCCTCCGGATAGCCCGCGTCGGCATGCCGCATCACGCCCGTGCCCGGGTCGGCCGTGAGCACGCGCTCGAGACGTTCCGCCTGCGCGTCGCTGCCGTCAGCCAGGACGACCATGCCCGCGTGGATCGAGTTGCCGATCCCGACGCCGCCGCCGTGGTGGACGCTCACCCACGTCGCTCCCGCCGCGACGTTGACGAGCGCGTTGAGGATGGGCCAGTCCGCGATCGCGTCGGAGCCGTCGAGCATCGACTCGGTTTCGCGGTACGGCGAAGCCACCGAGCCGGCGTCGAGGTGATCCCGTCCGATCACGACCGGCGCCTTGACCTCAGCGGCGGCGACGAGCTCGTTGATGGCGAGGCCCGCCTTGGCGCGGTCGCCGTAGCCGAGCCAGCAGATCCGGGCGGGCAACCCCTGGAACGCCACCCGCTCGGGCGCCAGCTCCAGCCACCGCTGCAGGAGCGGGTCGTCCGGGAAAAGCTCCCGCAGACGGTCGTCGATCGTCGCGATGTCAGCCGGATCGCCGGACAGCACTGCCCACCGGAAGGGGCCGATGCCGCGGCAGAAGAGCGGCCGGATATAGGCCGGGACGAAGCCCGGGTATGCGAACGCCTCCTCTAGCCCACCTTCACGCGCCTCACCTCGCAGGTTGTTGCCATAATCGAAAACATAGACGCCGCGCCGGACGTACTCGAGCAGCGCCTCGACATGACTGACGATCGACTCTCGGGCGAGCCGCAGGTACTCGTCCGGATCGGATGACCGGAGCGCGGCAGCCGCCTCGACCGAGTAGCCGCGCGGCACGTAGCCGTTCAGCGGATCGTGGGCGGCGGTCTGATCGGTCACGAGGTCGAACTCCTCGCCACGCGCTGCAAGCTCGGGTACGACGTCGGCCGCGTTTCCGAGGAGTCCCACCGAAAGCGGCCGCCGCTCTGCCGCGGCGGCGCGTACCCGCGCGAGCGCGTCGTCGAGCGAGTCCGCCGCCTCGTCGAGGTAGCGCGTCTCGAGCCGGCGCTCAATCCGGTGCGGGTCGACCTCGATGCAGAGGATCGCCGCGCCCGCCATCGTCCCGGCGAGGGGCTGCGCGCCGCCCATGCCGCCGAGCCCGGCCGTCAGGATCGTCCGCCCGCGCAGGTCCGGCGAGCCGAAGTGCTTCTCGCCCGCCGCTGCGAACGTCTGGTACGTGCCCTGCAGGATCCCTTGGCTGCCGATGTAGATCCAGGAGCCGGCCGTCATCTGGCCGAACATCGTCAGCCCCTCCGCCTCGAGACGCCTGAACTCGTCCCAGGTCGCCCACTTCGGGACGAGGAGCGAGTTCGCGATCAGCACACGCGGCGCGCCCTCGTGCGTCGTGAACACGCCGACGGGCTTGCCGCTCTGGACGAGTAGCGTCTCGTCGGCGCCGAGCTCCAGGAGGGCCGCGACGATCGCGCGCAGCGCCTCGTGGTTCCGCGCGGCCTTGCCCGAGCCCCCGTAGACCACGAGCTCCTCGGGCCGCTCGGCCACCTCGGCGTCGAGGTTGTTGAGCAGCATCCGCAACGGCGCCTCCGTCGACCACTGCCTCGCGTTCAGCTCGCTACCGCGCGGCGCGCGGATGGACGAGAGGTCGCCGCAGAGAGCCTCGACCCGCTCGGCCAGCGTCGCGGTCGTGCTCATCCAAGACCACCCACCTCGGCCTCGACCGCGCCGACGAGCGACCCATCGCGGACCGCACCGGCGACCGCCTCGATGTCGCCCGCGAGCGGCCGGTCGTCACGGAGCCGCGGCGACAGCTCGCGCACCGCCGCCCGTGCCGCGCGCCCGCCGGCTCCCGGCTCGAGCGGCGCGTGGAACTCCACCGCCTGCGAGCCGGCGAGCAGCTCGATCGCGACGGCGCGCTCCGCGTTCGCCAGCACCTGCCAGGCCTTGAGCCCGGCCGCGTTCCCCATCGAGACGTGATCCTCCTGCCCCGCGCTCGTCGGGATCGAGTCGACGGACGCCGGATGGCAGAGCACCTTGTTCTCGGAGACGAGCGACGCGGCCACGTACTGCGGGATCATGAAGCCGCTGTTGAGGCCGCCGTCCGTCGTGAGGAAGGCGGGCAGGCCCTCTGAGAGGTTCGGGTTGACGAGCCGCTCGAGGCGCCGCTCGGAGATGCTCGCCAGCTCGGCCACGGCCATCGCGAGCGCGTCGAGCGCGAACGCGAGAGGCTGCCCGTGGAAGTTGCCGTTGGAGACGAGCACCTCGTCCTCGACGAGGACGAGCGGGTTGTCGGTCGCCGCGTTCAGCTCGACCCCGACGGTGTACTCGGCGTACTCGAGAAGGTCGCGGCTCGCGCCGTGCACCTGCGGCGCGCAACGCAGCGAGTAGGCGTCCTGCACCTTGTCGCACCAACGGTGCGCCTCGATGATCGCCGAGCCTTCGAGCAGGCGGAGGACGTTGGCGGCCGCGGTCCCCTGCCCGCGTAGCGGACGAAGCGCATGGATCTGCGGCAGGAACGAGGTGCGGGAGCCCTGGAGCGCCTCGACCGAGACCGCACAGGCGATGTCCGCGGCGCGAGCCAGCCGGCGCGCCCTGACGAGCGCGAGCGCGAGCATCGCCGCCATGAACTGCGTGCCGTTGATGAGCGAGAGCCCCTCCTTCGCCGCCAGTTGAACCGGCTCGAGCCCGACCCGCGCGAGCGCGTCCCTACCCGAGAGGCGCTCGCCTTCGACCCACGCCTCTCCCTCGCCCACGAGCGGCAACGCCAGGTGCGCCAGCGGCGCGAGGTCTCCGGACGCGCCGACGGACCCGCGGCTCGGCACGACCGGCAGCACGCCGTGCTCGAGGAGCGCAAGGAGGAGCTCGACGGTTTCGATGCGCGCGCCCGAGTTGCCCTTCGCGAGCGCGTTCGCGCGCAGGAGCAGCGCGGCGCGGATGATCTCGTCGGGGTACGGCTCGCCGACGCCGCAGGCGTGCGAGCGCAGCAGCCGCAGCTGCAGCTCCCCGGTCTGCTCCTCCGGGATTGCGACCGCCACGAACCGCCCGAAGCCGGTGTTGACGCCGTAGGTGTGCTCGCGGCTGCCGTGCACGGCTCGCTCGACGAGTTGCCGTGCCGCGCTCATCTTCTCGCGCGCCTTGTCCGACAGCGCGGCGCCGGCTCCATCGACCGCCACTGCCCAGACGTCGTCGACGGTCAGGTCGTCGCCCGTAAGGCCGATCGCCGTCGCCTGCGCCACGGGCCGAGTCTAGTGCTGGCGCGGCGCCCGGAAGCGTTCGAGGAAAACCCGATTGATTAGTCAGTCAAATTGCGCATCGAATTTGCGAGGTTAGGTTTTTGCGTCAGCTGGGAATTAGCGCGCGTTTTGTTTTCCGCTCCCAACGTCGAAGGAGGAGAGATGAGGCGGAGGACGGTGCTACTCGTCCTTGCTGCGCTTGCCGCCGCGCTCGGAGCGGGCGCGGCGCTTTCGGCCTCGCCGTCGGTGACGATCACGACGCCGAAGACCAATCAGAAGGTTTCGCTCCATCAGGCCCCGTACACGGCGGTCGCCGGAACGGCCGGCTTCGCGGCGACCACAGCCAGCACGACTCGCTTCTACCTGCGGCGTGACGGGTGCGGCACGTCGAGCGACAATCCGCACCTGAGCGTCACGTCCGGCACCGACGCCGGCGACGGGTGCGGGCTCGTCGTGGATCAGGTCGGACCGGCCGGAGACGCCGCCCCGCAGGCGACGTTCACGGACTACCCGGCGAGCAACGGGATGCCGCTCGCGTTCGACGGGGCGCAGCCTGTCAACGGCCAGATCTCGCTCACCGGCGCGCAGGTCGGGCTGGCAGAGGTCGACGTGACGCTCGAGGCGCTCGTCGGCGGCAACGCGGTCGACCTGGGCAGCGCCAGCGGCAGCGCGGTTCTCGATCCGACAGCAGCCTCGACACCGGTCCCGTTCACGATCCAGCCGAACACCTCGCTCGACGGCCTCGACGTGCAGGCTCTCGACCTGCGCGTGAACATCCACGGGCCGAACGTGTACAGCGGCTTCGTCGCGCTCAGCGGCGCGTCGTGGGTCGACCTGCCGAGCCATGCGGCCAGCACGAACAAGAACGTCCTGGTCTCGGTCGACGACGAGACGTTCGCGAACGCGACTCCGGCGCGGCTCTCGGGCAGCACCTGGAGCGTCGCGATCCCGACTCCCAGTGTCGGGAAGCACACGATCTATGCCGAGTCGAAGCAGGGCTACACCACGTCCGCTCCGGCGAGCGTGACCGTAACCGTGACGAAGTGAGGGGGAGGCAGACGTGAGAAAGCTCGTAATCCTGCTCGCGCTCGGCGTGCTCACGCTCTTCGGAGGCGCGACGTCCGCCGGCGCAACCACGCTCGGCCATCACCCGCTCTACATGCCGAACGCGAACAACATGGCGAACCCGACGCTCCAGCCGCCGCCGGTCTGCTGCGCCCCGACGGGACCGCCGGTCGCCGGTGAGCCGGCACCCGTGAACATGGCGTACTTCGGCGGGCACGTCCAGGTGACCCCGGTGATCTACCTCGTCTTCTGGGGCTGGGGACAGGCCGGCGCGTTCGACCACACAACGGCCGGGATGCCTACGAACGACCCCGACGGAGCGGCGGCACGGATGACCGCGTTCGTCAAGGCAATGGGCGGCACGGCCTGGGCCGGCTCGCAGACGCAGTACTACGAGACGGTCAACGGCCAGAACATCAACATCCAGAACCCGACCAACGTCTTCGGCGGGGTCTGGTACGACGACACCAACCCGATCCACAACAACGTGACCGGGCAGGAACTGGCGCAGGAGGCGCAGCGTGCCGTCGCGCACTTCGGCGTCACCGACCTCAAGAACAGCCAGTTCGTGATCGCCCAGCCGCAGATGTACAACGAGGCCGGCTTCGTCTCGGGCGCCGGCTACTGCGCGTGGCACGACTACACGCAGCCTCAGTACTACCCGGGCGTCCAGCCCGGCATCTCGTTCACGAACATGCCCTACGTCCTCAACTCGGGCTCCAGCTGCGGTGAGAACTCCGTCAACACCGGCTACTTCGCGGGCCGCCTGGACGGGTTCACGATCGTCATGGGCCACGAGATCGAGGAAACGATCACGGATCCGGGCGCCGAGGACGTGATCAACGGCGTGAACCTCGGCGGCTGGTACGACTACGCCGCGTACGAGAACGGCGACAAGTGCGCCTGGGTCGGCTACACCCTGGGCGTCGCGCCCCCCAACACGGTTCCGGGTGGGCTGAACAACATCACGGGCAACGACGGGAAGCAGTACCCCGTGCAGAGC
Organism: Gaiellaceae bacterium; assembly: GCA_035634675.1. Classification (GTDB taxonomy): domain Bacteria; phylum Actinomycetota; class Thermoleophilia; order Gaiellales; family Gaiellaceae; genus Palsa-739. The sequence continues at coordinate 6,484 of DASQCM010000168.1, read as the reverse complement.
CTGTGGAGCAACAGCTCGGCCGGCGGCGCGGGATGGTGCGCCGGCGCCGGGGACGACCTCCCGGTCACTGGCTGACGGGGAGCGGAAGCCGTGGGCCCGCCTCGGCGGGCCCACGCGCTACTCGTCGAGCAGCCGAAGCTCGAGGACGTGTGAGGTGTCGAGGCCGGCCACGCGCAGAAGCGACCCGGCCGCCGCGACCGCGGCGCCCGCAGGGAGCAGGCCGACGAGCTCCGAGCCGGTTACCTCGAGCCCCCGTGCCTGAGCTTCGCGCTCGACCGCGGCGACGACCTCGTGCAGCGGCGCGGCCCGCCAGTCCTCGATGTTGAGGCTCACCTGGACGTGTCCCGCCAGGGGGAGCCGCAGCCCGAGCGCGCGCACGCCGGGGAAGCCGCCATCACGCTCGCGTACGGCACGCGCCACCGCCTGCGCGCCCTCAAGATGGTCGCCGGCGAGGTTGACGTTGAACGCGATCAACGGCGGGCGCGAGCCGACGAGCACGCCGCCGGCCCGTTCGTCGAGGCGCGGAGGGCCGAAGTCGGGCGCGAGCTCTCCCGCGTCCAGCCTCCGCTGCAGCTCCTCCGGTCCGCCGCGTCGGAAGAACGCAGGCCCCACGCCGGGCGCGAGCTCGCCGTAGAGGAAGACCGGCAGCGTGAGCTCCTCCCCCACTCGACGCCCGAGCTCGAGCGCTGCTTCGCGCGCCTGTTCGGCGTCCTCGGGGCGGATCGGGACGATGGGAACGATGTCGGCGGCGCCGATGCGGGGGTGCGCGCCCTCCTGGCTTCGCAGGTCGATCCGCTCTCGGGCCACAGCGATCGCGCCGAGGAGGGCCGCGACGAGTTCGTCCCGACTGCCGACGAGCGTGTACACCGACCGGTTGTGATCCGCGTCGCTGTGGACGTCGAGCAGGCGCGCGTAATCGGAGAGCGCCTCGCCGATCGCGTCGATCGTCAGGCGGTCGCGTCCCTCGGAGAAGTTCGGCACGGCCTCGAGCGGCAGCATCGGGGCGGACCCTACGCTCCGACGCGATGACCGTCCGCAAGTCGTCCTACCGGTCGCTGGCGTCGCTCGAGCGCGATCTCTCCCGCTGCCACGCCTGCGCAGAGGCCGGGTACCCGCTCCAGTCCCTGCCCGTGCGGGTGCCCGGAACGCACCAACGTGCGTACATGTTCGGCCAGGCGCCGGGCGTGGTCGAGGGAGAAGAGCGGCTCCCGTGGCGTGGCCGCGCCGGCCGGACGCTTCGCCGCTGGCTCGAGCTCGAGGAGGACGACTTCTACGCGACCTTCTACTGCGCGTCGGTGACGCGCTGCTACCCGGGGCGCGCCCCGTCCGGCCGCGGCGACCGCACGCCGACGCCTCGCGAGCAGGAGCTCTGCTCCTTCTGGTGCGAGTGGGAGCTCGAGCTGCTGCGGCCGCAGGTGATCGTCACGGTCGGAGGCCTCGCGCTGCGACGGCTGCTCGGCCGCACCTCGCTCACTCCCTGCATCGGCGAGCGGTTCGAGCTGGACGGGACGCCCGTCGTCCCGCTGCCTCACCCCTCGGGCGCGAGCGGCTGGCTCAACGACCCGGCGAACCGGCAGCGACTGGCAGCGGCGACGGCGCTCGTCCGTCACGAGTTGTCGCTTGCGTACCCTCAGAAACAGTGAGCGCAGTCCCATATCGCCGCACCTTCGCGCGGCTCCTGACCTATCTCCGGCCCTACCGGCCCGGTCTCGCGATCTCGGCGGTGCTCGCGGTCGGCTCGCAGGCGGCGCAGATCGCGCTCATCTGGGTGACGGGCAGGAACGTGATCGACGACGCGCTCCTCAACCACGACAAGCAGAAGCTCTGGCTCTACGTCGGGGTCATCGTCGCCCTGGGCGTGGTCTCGGCGGTGCTGATGTCCGGCCGCAGGCTCATCTCCGGCAAACAGGCGCTCGACGTCGAGATGGACATGCGACAGGGCCTCTATTCGCACTTCGTGCGGCTCTCGTTCGGCTTTTACGACCGCAACCAGACCGGGCAGCTGATGTCCCGCGCGACCGTCGACCTGCAGGGCGTCCGGTTCTTCCTCGGCTACGGCCTGATCTTCTTCTTCCAGAACGTCCTCACCGTCGTCTCGGTGACAATCGTGCTGTTCTTCTTCGAGTGGCGGCTCGCGCTCGTCGTGCTCGCCGTGACGCCGTTCATCGTCGGGATCGCCTACCGCTACAGCCACGTTGCGCATCCGACACTCCGCGAGGTCCAGCAGAAGCTCGCCGACGTCGCAACGGTCGCCGAGGAGAACATCGTCGGCGTCCACGTCGTCAAGGCATTCGCGCAGGAGCCGGCCGAGGAGGCGAAGTTCCGTGTCCGGAACGAGGCTCTGTTCGGGCAGACGATCAAGGCGAACCGGCAGCGGGCGACATACGTGCCGCTGCTCTCGTTCCTTCCGTTGCTCGCGCAGGCCGCTGTGCTGCTCGTCGGAGCGCGCATGGTCGCGAACGGTTCGCTTCCGGTCGGCTACTACGTCTCCTTCAACCTCTACCTCGCGCTGCTCGTCACTCCGTTGCGCTCGCTCGGTATGTGGGTCGGTCAGGCGCAGCGGGCAACCGCGTCGGGCGAGCGGATCTTCCAGATCCTCGACGAGCCGGAGGACGTGGCCGACCGGCCAGGTGCAATCGAGCTCCCCGAGGGAGACGGCGCGATCCGCTTCGAGAACGTCTCTTTCTCGTACCTCCCCGGCCGCCCGGTGCTCGAGCACCTCGACCTCGACGTCGACGCCGGGAGGACCGTCGCACTGATCGGTCACACGGGCTCCGGCAAGACGACGGTCTCCTCGCTGGTGCCGCGCTTCTACGACGTCGACTCGGGGAGGGTGCTCGTCGATGGCGTCGACGTGCGCGACGTGAAGCTCGCGTCACTGCGCCGGTCGATCGGCGTCATCACCCAGGATCCGTTCCTTTTCTCAACGACGGTGCGCGACAACATCGCGTTCGGCCTGCCCGAGCTGACGGACGACGAGGTCGAGCGCGTGGCGCGGCTCGCCCAGGCGCACGAGTTCGTCGAGCGCCTGCCGCAGGGGTACGACACCGTTATCGGCGAGCGCGGCATCACGCTCTCGGGCGGGCAGCGGCAGCGGATCGCGATCGCGCGCGCCCTCGCGGTCGATCCCCGCATCCTCATCCTCGACGACGCAACGGCGTCGGTCGACGCCACGACGGAGGCACACATCCGCGCCGGACTGCGCGAGGTGATGCAAGGCCGGACGACGCTGATCATCGCGCACCGGCTCTCGACGATCGCCCTCGCGGACGAGGTCGTCGTCCTCGACCGAGGCCGGGTCTGCGCCCGAGGCACCCACGAAGAGCTCGTCGAGACGAGCTTTGTCTACCGCGAGATCTACGAGCACGGCCTGCTCGAGCGGCAGTTCGCCGACGCCGTCGAGGCCCGCGCCGAGGTGGAGGAGGTCGCGTGAGGGTCCACCAACCGGGTGGAAGCCTGATGCGGGTTCGTGGGGCGGACGTCGAGGACTGGTCCTGGAACTCGACCCGGCGTCGGCTCGGCGTGCTGTGGCGGCTGACGAAGCCCTACCGGCCGCGCACGTTCCTCTCGGTCTTCTCGCTGCTCGCCGCCACGGCGACCGCGCTCGCCCCTCCCCTGCTGGCGAAGCACGCGCTCGACGACGCGATCGACGGCACGACGGGCGTCACCCTCGCCGTCGTCGTGATCCTCTTCGTCGCGTTTGGTCTCGCCAACTGGGGCATGACGTACGTCGAGACGTACATGACGGGCTGGGTCGGGGAGCGGATCCTCGCCGATCTCCGAGCGCAACTGTTCGGGCACCTGCAGCGACTCTCCCTCGGGTTCTACGAACGAAACCGCGCCGGTGTCCTGATCAGCCGGATGACCAACGACGTCGAGGCGATCGACCAGCTCGTCACGGACGGGATCACGACGCTGGCGCAAAGCACGCTCTTGCTGAGCGGAACCGCGTTCCTGCTGCTCTTCCTCGACTGGCGGCTCGCCCTCGTCACGCTCACGGTGATCCCGTTCATGATCATCGCGACCGCGGTCTTCCGCTCGCGCTCGGCCCGTGCGTACTCATCCGTGCGCGAGCGGCTTGGCCTCGTGACCGCGACCCTCGCGGAGGACATCGCAGGCATGCGGATGGTGCAGGCGTTCGTACGCGAGCAGCGCGCGACGGAGAACTTCCGCTCGGTTGCGCGGAGCTATCGCGATTCGAACATGCAGACGGTCGTTCTGAACGGCCTCTACTTCCCGTTCGTCAGCCTGCTCGCGACGCTCGCCCTCGCGATCGTGCTCGGCTACGGCGGTCACCTCTATTTCCAGGGCGCCATCGCGCTCGGAACGCTCTTCGCGTTCATGCTCTACATCAACAACTTCTTCGACCCGGTGCAACAGCTGTCGCAGCTCTACAACACGTTCCTCTCCGCGACCGCTGCCCTCGACAAGATCATCGCGGTGCTCGACGAGACACCGGAGGTCCTGGACCGGCCCGGCGCGCTGCCTCTGCCGCACATCGAGGGACATGTCCGCTTCGAGGACGTGCACTTCGCTTACGGCTTGCGCGGAGGCGAGGTCGGCGAGGAGGTGCTGCACGGGATCGACCTCGACGTCCCCGCAGGGACGACAGTGGCGCTCGTGGGCCACACGGGCGCGGGCAAGTCGACGATCGCGAAGCTTCTCGCGCGCTTCTACGAGCCGACGTCCGGCCGGATCACGATCGACGGCCGTGACCTGAACGACGTGACGCTGGAATCGCTGCGTCACCAGCTCGGGATCGTGCCGCAGGAGGGCTTCCTCTTCGCCGGCACCGTCGCCGAGAACATTGCCTTCGGACGGCCGGGCGCATCGCAGGGCGACATCGTCCGCGCCGCACAGACGGTCGGTGCCCACGACTTCATCCTCCGGCTCGAGAACGGCTACGAGACACAGCTCGGCGAGCGCGGATCACGACTGTCGCTCGGCCAGCGCCAGCTCGTCGCGTTCGCACGCGCGCTCCTCGCCGACCCACGCCTCCTGATCCTCGACGAGGCGACGTCCTCGGTCGACATCGGCACCGAACGGACGATCGAGCGAGCGCTGCGCACGCTCCTCGCTGACCGCACCTCGTTCGTGATCGCCCACCGCCTCTCGACGATCCGCGACGCCGACCTGATCGTCGTGCTCGAGCACGGACAGGTGATCGAGCAGGGCTCGCACGAGGAGCTCCTAGCCAAGCAGGGTCTCTACACGAGCCTCTACGGCGACTGGGCGGCCGCGTAGGTCCTGTAGTACTGCGTCATCTCGATCCGCTGTAGCAGCGTCGGGTGGTTCTCGAGGAGGACGTAGTCCCACCACGGGGGGCTCGGATCCTCGAGCGTCTCCGACCCGAACAACTCGAAGAGCCGCCGGCCGGCGGCGGGGTCGTGCGTAGCGCGCAGAGCGGACCAGTCCGCCTCCGCCTCGAGGTGGCGGCTGATCACGTTCTGGAGCGGCAGCTGGAGAAGCTGGAGGACGACGAGCACGAAGATGGCGAGCGGGACCGCTTCCGGAACCCCCATCCCTCCACGCCGGCGGGTCGCGAGCGCGATCAGGTAGGCGCCGGGGAACGCGAACAGCGCGTACCAGGCGAGCGATTTCCAGATGTGGTTGTGCGCCAGGTGCCCGAGCTCGTGCGCAAGGACGAACTCGTCCATGCGCGGCGTGAACGGCGGCACGACGATCGGCCTCCAGAGGAAGACGCGGCGACTGACCCCGAGGCCGGTCGCAAACGCATTCGGCTCGTCGAACCCATCGAGCACCCGGACCGGAACGTGCTGAACATGCTCGACCCGCTCGAGGCGCTGGACGTACGGCGCGTGGTACGCGCGACCGCCGAGCAGCCAGGGCGTCACGAAGGCGAACAGGATCGCCAGCCCGATGAAGAAGGGCGCTGCGGCGAGCCACCACCAGCGGCCGATGCGGCGCGCGAGGCCCATCACGATCGCGAGCGCGAACGAGAGGAAGAGGAACGCCCCGGCGAGCGCGAGCCAGTTCCCGATCGTCGCCTGCACGTAGCTGCCGTCGAGGCCGTAGCGGTGCCGCCACCAGACGCTGAGCACGGCGACCGGGAGCTGGGCCGCCCAGACGAGGCCGAACCCGAGCATCCCGAGCAGCATCCCGGTGCCGATCGGGCCGGCCGCGGATTCCCGGGCGAAGCGGATGCCGTAGATCGCGTAGACACCGAGCACAACGAGCTCGGCGACCACGTTCCCGAGCCAGAGGAGACGCGCGCCGTCGCTATAGTCGTCCGCCCGATGCAGGACCTGAGGCGAGAAGAGGGTGCGCGGATCGAGAGGCGGTAGGTGGTAGGCGGGAAGCGACGAGCGCCAGAGCAGCCACACCGCGACCGCCCACGCCGCGGCGAGCACGGCGAGCAGCGGCAGTCTGCGGCTCACGCCGCGGCGGCTTCGGCGAAGTCGTCCTGTGGCTCCGGCGCGCCTTCGAGCGGGCTCGCGTGCGGATACGCGTCGGTCAACAGGGT
>DASQCM010000167.1:0-8870 GCA_035634675.1 Gaiellaceae bacterium | reverse complement strand
ACGTCGGCAAGCCGCACGCGCAGGCCGGCCACGAAGGTGACGAAGCTGAGGCAGCCGAGCATGAAGAGCCAGCCGCCGAAGAGGATCGTGGTGGTCTCCGAGCGGTACCAGGCCAGGATGTCGCTCCCCGTGGCGTGGTCGGCCGGGCCGTTGCGGGTGAGGAGGGCGATGCCGACGATCCAGAGGGCGACGGCGAGCAGGCCGGGGAGTGCCCAGACGCGGTTCTCGGACTTGTTCATCGTGCGGTGCTCCTTTCGAGCGTGATGACGGTGGGTTCGTGGTGATCTCGCGAGCAGCGTCGGAGATGCCGCTTAAGATCCGGTTGAGGAGGACTTAAAGGGGCATGGCTGCGCAGTTTCGAATCCTTGGGGCGGTCGAGGTGCTTGTCGACGGCACGCCCGCGGCGCTCGGCGCGCCGAAGCAGCGGGCGGTACTCGCGATGCTGCTTGTGAACCGGCGGCGAGTGGTGTCGGCCGACGCGCTCGTGGACGGGCTCTGGGGCGAATCGCCGCCCGCGTCGGCGGTGCAGTCGCTCCAGGTCTACATTCACGGCCTGCGCCGCGCCGTGGGGGCCGAGCGGATCGAGACGGCGGGCCGCGGCTATCGCGCGGCAGTGAGCGAGGACGAGCTCGATCTCGACCGCTTCGAACGCGGCCTGGAGCGCGGCCGCGCCGCCCTCGAGGCCGGCCGCGCAGAGGACGCCACGGACGAGCTGCGGCAAGCAATGGCCCTCTGGCGCGGTTCCGCGCTCGCCGACCTGCCGGAGGAGTCACGGCGTGCTGCCGAGGCAGACCGGCTCGACGAGCTCCGCTTGACCGCACTGGAGCTTCGCTACGACGCCGAGCTCGCCTCGGGCCGGCACGACGCCGTCGTCGCCGAGCTGGAGGCGCTCACCGCCGAGCACCCCTACCACGAGCGGTTTCTCGAGCAGCGCGTGCTTGCGCTCTACCGCTGCGGCCGCCAGGCCGACGCGCTCGAGGTCTACCGCGAGGCTCGGCGGACGCTCTCGGAGGATCTCGGCCTCGAGCCGAGCCGTGCCCTGCAGGAGCTGGAGCGGGCTGTACTGCGGCAGGATCCGAGCCTCGCTGCTCCCCCGGCCCCGACACGCTCCACCCGGCCGCTACCCACCCCTCCCACGGCGCTCGTCGGCCGCCGGCTCGAGCTGGCGGCAGTCGCGGCGCTGTTCCGCGACGAAGGCGTTCGTCTCGTCACGCTCACCGGCCCGGGAGGAACGGGCAAGACCCGCCTCGGGCTCGCCGTCGCGGAGGCGCTCGAGCCCGAGCTACGGGACGGCGCGCTCTTCGTCAGCCTGGCTCCGGTCTCGAGCCCGGAGCTGCTCGTGCCCACGATCGCCGACGCACTCGAGGTACGCGAAGGAGGCCGATCCCTCGCCGAGGGCGTCGGCGAGCACCTGAGAGAGCGCCGGATCCTGCTCGTCCTCGACAATTTCGAGCAGCTGCTCCCGGCGGCTCCATTCGTCGCCGACCTGCTCGCCGCCGCGCCGCGGCTGCTCGTCCTGGCCACGAGCCGCGCGCCGCTGAGGCTGGCGGCCGAGCACGAGTACCCGGTGCCGCCGTTCGACACGCCCGCGGCCGACCTCCCGTTCGAGGCGCTCGTCAAGACCGACGCGCTGAGGCTCTTCGCGGCTCGGGCACGGGCGGTCGATCCCGCCTTCGAGCTCGACGACGCCAGCGCACCGGAGGTCGCTCGCGTCTGCAACCGGCTCGACGGACTACCCCTCGCCATCGAGCTTGCAGCGGCACGCTCGAAGCTGCTCGCGCCCGGGGAGATCCTCGAGCGCCTCGAACGCGAGCCGCATCTGCCCGGCACAGGCCCGCGAGACGCTCCGGCCCGCCAGCGGACGCTCACGGCGACGATCGGCTGGAGCTACGACCTGCTGGGAGAGGACGAGCGCCTCGCCTTCGACCGCCTTGGCGTCTTCGCAGGCGGCTGCACGCTCGAGGCCGCCGAGCAGGTTTGCGACACGAGCCTCGACACGCTGGCCACGCTCGTCGACAACAACCTCCTGCGGCGACGCGATTCCCGCTTCCTGATGCTCGAGACGGTTCGTCACTTCGCAGCCGAGCGGCTCCAGGAGGCCGGGGACGCCGGCGTGCGGCGCAGGCATGCCGAGTGGCTGACCGAGCTCGCAGAGACGATGGTGGAACGGACCCTCGCCGGCGAGGACGCCAAGGAGTGGCTCGACCGAATCCAGCCCGAGCACGACAACATCCGTGCCGCGCTGGCGTGGTCGCTCGAAGGAGATCCCGAGGTCACCCTGCGTCTGGCGAGCTCTCTGAGGCTCTTCTGGGAGGTGCGGGGGCACTTCAGCGAAGGCTTCCGCTGGCTCGAGGAGGCGTTGCCGCGGGCGGCCGGGGCGGCGCCGGAGGTGCGGATGAGGGCGTTGTCGGCGAGCGGGACCATCGCCTTCCGTCTGGGCAAGGTCGAGGTGTCCGAGGAACGCTGGGAGGAAGCTCTGGAGATCGCGCGCGAGCTCGGCGACGACCTCTGGATCGCCCGGCTGCTGAGCGACCTGGGCACGGCCGCGGCCGCGCGCGAGGAGTGGGAGCCTGCCACCGTCCTGCTCGAGGAGAGCGCCGATCTTTTCCGCGAGCTCGACGTTCCGCCTCGGCTGGCGACCGTGCTCGGCAATCTCGGCCACATTGCCGGGCAGCAAGGGGACTATGCGCGGGCGATCGAGGTAACGGAGGAGGCGCTGGCACTCGAGTCGCGGCACAAGCCGAACGCGGCGATCTCGACCTACAACCTGGGCAGCCACAACCTCCGGGCGGGCAACCTCGAGCAGGCCCGCGAGTGGCTCGAGCGAGCGGTCGCCATCACGCGAGAGCTCGGCTTCAAGGAGGTGATGGCGTATGCGCTGGCGGCCTTCGTCCGTCTCTGCCTGCTCGAAGGCGATGCAGCCCGTGCGGCGTACCTGGCGGGAATCGCCGACCGGCTGCTCGCCGATGCCGGTCTGCAGCTCCAGCCTCGCGAGCAGGAGCTCTTCGACGAGGCGAAGGCGACGGCAGAGCGAGAGCTCGGCGATGCCTACGCAGCAGCGCACGACACCGCCTTCGCGGCTCCACTGGAGGAAGCACTCCGCGAAGGGAACGTGCTCGCCCAGGCGCCCGCCGGTCCCTAGGATCGTCTCGGATGGACGAGATCCGCGAGACCGTATTCGACCAGCTCGTGACCGACGCGCTCGACGACCTGCCGGACGACATCCGCGAGCAGATGACGAACGTGGCGGTGACGGTCGAGGACGAGCCCCCGCCGGGACAGAACCTGCTCGGCCTTTACCAGGGCGTCCCGTGGGGAAGTCGCGGGCCGTACTACTCGGGCGCCCTACCGGACAAGATCACGATCTACCGCGGCCCAATCGAGCGGATGTCCGGCGACGACCCCGAGCGACTGCGCGCCCAGGTGCGGCGAACCGTCTTCCACGAGATCGCCCACCACTTCGGGATCAGCGACCAGCGCCTCGTCGATATCGACAGGTACTAACTAGCTCGCGCCACTGACCGTGAGCTGGTTCTCGGCGTGCCGGATCCGCTGCTCGAGCTGCCAGCGGTCGGCCGCCGACTCCCCAGCTTCGACTCGTTCGAGCTCCGCCCGCGCTTCCTCGAGCTGAGTCCGCGCCCGCCCCGCGTCGATCTCTCCGGCTGCGACGGCGTCGTCGACGAGGGCAATCGCGCGGTTCTCGAGCACCTGGAAGAAGCCCGGCCCGGTCGCGAACTCCTGCACGTTGCCGTCGCCGGTGTGGACCCGCGTCGAGCCCGCCTGCAACATCGCGACGAGCGGTGCGTGCCGCGCGAGTACGCCGATCTCCCCCGCCGCGCCCGGCACGATCAGCATCTCGGCCTCGCCTTCGAACGCCGGTCCCTCCGGCGTCACGACCGAGACCGGGAACAGCGGGTGGTCGGCCATGGCTAGGCGGCTTCGGACTGCTCGTCCGCGCTGAGCTGCTTGCCGCGTTCGACCGCCTGGTCGATCGCCCCGACCATGTAGAACGCCTGCTCGGGCAGGTCGTCGTGCTTGCCGTCGAGGACCTCGGTGAAGCCGCGGATCGTGTCCTCGAGCTTCACGTACTCGCCTGGCCGGCCGGTGAACTGCTCCGCGACGAAGTTCGGCTGGGAGAAGAACCGCTCGATCTTGCGCGCGCGGGTGACGACGAGCTTGTCCTCGTCGGAGAGCTCGTCGATGCCGAGGATTGCGATGATGTCCTGGAGGTCGCTGTAGCGCTGAAGCACCTCCTGGACACGCGTCGCCGTACGGTAGTGCTCGTCCGAGACGAGCCCCGGCTGGAGGGCGCGAGACGTGGAACGCAGGGGATCCACCGCCGGATAGATGCCCTTTTCGACGATGCTCCGGTCGAGCACGGTCGTCGAATCGAGGTGAGCGAACGTGTTCGCCGGCGCAGGATCGGTCAGGTCGTCGGCGGGGACGTAGATCGCCTGCACGGACGTGACAGAGCCGGTGCGCGTCGAGGTGATCCGCTCCTGGAGCTGCCCCATCTCCGTCGCGAGCGTCGGCTGATAGCCGACGGCGCTCGGCATGCGGCCGAGCAGCGCCGACACCTCTGAGCCGGCCTGCACGAAGCGGAAGATGTTGTCGATGAAGAGGAGCACGTCCTGGCCCTGGTCGCGGAAGTACTCCGCCATCGTCAATCCGGAGAGACCGACGCGCAGGCGCGCGCCCGGCGGCTCGTTCATCTGCCCGTAGACGAGCGCGACCTTGTCGAGCACCTCCGACTCGGTCATCTCGATGATCAGGTCGTTTCCCTCACGGGTGCGCTCGCCGACGCCCGTGAACACGGAGACGCCCCCGTGCTCGCGCGCGACGTTGTGGATCAGCTCCTGGATCAGCACCGTCTTGCCGACGCCGGCGCCGCCGAAGAGGCCGACCTTGCCGCCGCGGACGTACGGCGCGATCAGGTCGATGACCTTGATCCCGGTCTCGAAGATCTCGATCGTCGGCGAGAGGTCGCCGAATGCGGGTGGGTCGCGGTGGATCGGCCACCGCTCGCCCTCCGCGGGCGGCTTGCCGTCGACGGGGTCGCCGATCACGTTCCAGATACGACCCAGCGTTATGTCGCCGACCGGCACGGAGATCGGTCCTCCGGTGTCGACGACGTCCACCCCGCGCGCGAGGCCGTCGGTCGTGTCCATCGCAACCGCGCGCACGCGGTCGTCGCCGAGGTGCTGCTGCACCTCCGCGATCAGCTCTCTCGACCCGCCCTCCTCGGGGACCTGGATGCTGAGGGCATGGTTGATCTCGGGAAGCTTGCCCGGGAAGACGGCGTCGAGCACGACACCCTTGATCTCGACGATCTGTCCCGTGTTCGAACCGTTGCTCTTGTCGGCCATGAATCTCCTGGTGCGTGAGGTCGGGCGCGGCGCCGCTCGCCGGCGGCCGCAAGCAGAGGCACTGTATCCGACCGGGCGTCTCGGCCCTCGGCGGAACCGCGCAGCTCTGCGAAGCTAGCCGGCGTGGCCGAGACGAGCGTCTCCGCATCACCGTTCACCCAGCGCACTGCATGGACTCGGAACCTGCAGACCCCGCTCCGGAGCTTCCTCCAGACGGAGACGGGGGGAGCGGCCGTCCTGCTCGCCGGGGCGGTGGCCGGACTCCTCTGGGCGAACATCGACCACGCCTCGTACGAGCGGGTCTGGACGACCACGCTCTCGATTACGGTCGGCGACGCCGGGATCTCGCAGAGCCTTCAGGGCTGGATCAACACAGGCCTGATGGCGTTCTTCTTCTTCGTAATCGGGCTCGAGGCGCGGCGGGAGTTCGACCTCGGCGAGCTGCGCGACCGACGGCGCGTCACGCTTCCGGTCGTCGCAGGACTCGGCGGGATGCTTGTCCCGATCCTCATCTACCTCGCGTTCAACGCCGGCAAGTCGTCCGCACACGGCTGGGGAGCCGCGATGTCCACCGACACCGCGTTCGCGCTCGGCCTGCTCGCACTCGTCGGATCGAGCTTTCCGACCCGGCTCCGGGCATACCTCCTCACGGTCTCGGTCGTCGACGACGTCACCGCGCTCCTCGTGATAGCGATCGCATACAGCGAGAACGTCTCGGTCGGGCCGCTCCTCGCCGGGATCGGCTTCTTCGGCTGCATCCTGCTGGTCCGGGCCGCGAACATCCACTTCGGCCCGGTCTACTTCCTGTTCGGGACGGCGGTCTGGGTGTCGTTCTACAAGGCCGGCGTAGATCCGGTCGTCGCCGGCCTAATGGGAGGCGTGATCGCGCTCGCCTACCCCGCCCAGCGCACGGACCTCGAGCGGGCGACCGATCTCGTGCGGCTGTTCCGGGAGCAGCCGACCGGCGATCTCCAGCGCTCCGCGCGTTCCGCGCTGAGGGCCGCGGTCTCGCCGAACGAGCGGCTGCAGGCGCTCTGGCATCCCTGGACCAGCTACGTGATCGTCCCGCTCTTCGCACTCGCCAACGCAGGCGTGCAGCTGAGCGGAAGCTTCCTGGGCAAAGCGTTCTCCTCCCCCGTGACGCTCGGGATCCTGTTCGGCTACGTGGTCGGGAAGCCGATCGGGATCTTCGGCTCGACCTGGGTCGCTACCAGGCTGAGCCGCGGACGGCTGCGCCCGTCTGTCGGCTGGGCCTCGGTCGCTGGGGGCGGGACGATCGCCGGGATCGGGTTCACGGTCTCCATCCTCATCGCCACACTCGCCTTCGACCACGTGGAGCTCGACGAGGCGAAGGTCGGCGTGCTCACCGCAGCTCTCGTCGCGGCCTCGTTGACGTGGCTCCTCTCCACCGCAACGAAGAAGCTGCCCCGCAAGGCGCGGATCCGCGCGCTCCTCGGCACGCCCGACCTCATCGTCGACCTCGCCGAGCCGTTCGACCCGGAGCGCGACCACGTCCGAGGCCCAGTGGAAGCGCCGGTCACCGTCGTCGAGTACGGCGACTTCGAGTGTCCGTATTGCGGCCAGGCGGAGCCCGTCGTGCGCGAGCTGCTCCGCGACTTCGGCGACGTCACCTACGTCTGGCGGCACCTGCCGCTCAACGACGTCCACCCGAACGCGCAGCAGGCGGCCGAGGCGGCCGAGGCGGCGGCGGAGCAGGGCGCCTTCTGGGAGATGCACGACCTCCTGCTGGACCATCAGGACGCGCTCGGATTCGACGACCTGCTGGGCTATGCCGAGCAGCTGGGGCTCGACGTCGCGCGGTTCGAGGAGGACTTGCGGACGCGAGCCGGCGCGCGGCGGGTGGCTGAGGACGTCGACTCGGCGGACCTGTCCGGCGTTTCCGGTACGCCGACGTTCTTCATCAACGGCATCCGCCACTACGGCGCGTACGACATCGCGACGCTTTCGGGGGCAGTGAAGACCGCGCGGGCGCGGGAGCTCGTACGACCTAGCGCATGAGCACGGACGCTCTTGGTCCTCCGGTGAAGCTGCTCCCGGGCGAGCGGATCGAGAACGTGGAAGAGCTCGATCTACGTGATCCCGAGAAGATGCCGGACGCGCTCGAGGAGCTGTGCAAGCTGACCGGTGTCGAGCGCGCCGAGGACATCGGTCAGAACGGGCCTGCGGTCGGAGCCCGCGTGACCGAGGCGAATGCGGGCGAGCCTGCGCTGCGCCTGTTCGAGGTGGTCTTCGGCCGCGACTCACTGACCGTGGCGATGGTCGTCGGCGACCTCTTCCCGAAGCTGCTCGAAGCCACGGTGCTCTACCTCGGCGGCATCCAGGGTCGCGAATTCGACGCACTCCGGGAAGAGGAGCCGGGGCGCATCGCGCACGAGATTCGCGACGTCGAGACGGACGGCCTGTGGGGGTTCCCCTACTACGGGGCCGTCGACTCGACGCCTCTCTTCATCCGCGCTGCGGCGCGAGCGATCGAGCGCCGGCCGGAGTTCGCGGCCGCGGCTGTTCCCGGGCGCGAGGGGACCGTGCGCGACTCGCTCGAGGCGGCCGTCGCCTGGCTTCTCCGGCGGCTCGCGAACGACGACCTCGGGCTCCTGAGCCACCTGCGAGCCAACCCTCACGGGCTCGAGAACCAGGTCTGGAAGAACAGCTGGGACAGCATGTCGCACGCCGACGGCACGGTCTGCAACCACGCCGCGCCGGTCGCCTCGGTGGAGGCGCAGGCCCTCGCCTATGACGCCCTGGTCGAGGCGGCGGCGCACCACCCGTCTCCGACGGCTCTCCTCCAAGCTGCGGCCGGGCTCGAGCGTGCAGTCGAGGAGCACCTCTGGGTCGACGAACCCGAGGGCGGCTTCTACGCGATCGGGGTCGATCGCGATCCGCAGTCCGGCGCGCCGCGTCCTCTGGAGACGCGTGCCTCCAACATGGGGTGGCTCCTCGACTCGCGGCTGCTCGCCCGGCCGGAGCACGCCGCACGAAGGCAACGGCTCGTCGAGCTGCTCCTCTCGCCCGAGTTCCTCGCGGAGGGCGGGATCCGCACCTCTCGGCTCGCGAGGAGCGCTTCCGGCCGCGCGCGTACCACAACGGCAACGTCTGGGGCCACGACAACTACGTGATCTCGCTCGGCTTGGCCCGGCACGGATTCCACGACGAGGCGCAGGAGCTGCGGACCCGCCTGGTCGGATCCTGCCGGGCCACACACCGCTTCCCGGAGTTCGTCGCCGGCGGCGAGCCGGGGACGGAGCTGATCGCGAAACGGATCGTCGACGTCTTCGACAGCCGCAATGAGCGCGTCAACCGCGTCGAGCAGCCGCCACAGGAGATCCAGGGGTGGACGGTGGCGGCGGCCGTCGCGATCGAGCACTCGCCGACTGCGTGAGGGCTACACGACGTCGAGGAACGCCAGCACGCGTTCGGTGAGCAAGGCCGCGGCGGCTGCGTCGTAGTCCAGCAGCGACGAGTCGGCAAAGAGGTGCTGCTCGCCCG
>DASQCM010000166.1:0-4778 GCA_035634675.1 Gaiellaceae bacterium | reverse complement strand
CCGGATCCGGTAACTCGCTCGCCTTTTCGCTCACGCAGCCGTCGCCGAAGCTTCGCTACGGCCCCTGGGGTAACTGAGGCCGCGCTAGCGTTGCGGCCGTGATTGCGGTCGTCGTCCTCTTCTGGGGCTCGCTCGCCGCGCTCGCCTGGACTCACGCGCTCTACCCGGCCACCGTCGCGGTTGCCGGGAGGGTCCACAGGCGGCGCATCGCGCTGGACGACTCCTATCGGCCGCGCGTCGCGGTGATCGTGACCGCGTACAACGAGGAGCGGTCGATCGAGGAGCGGCTCGCCAACCTCCGCGAGCTGGACTATCCGCGGGAGCTGCTCGAGCTCGTCGTCACCTCCGACGCCTCCACCGACCGGACGGAGGAGATCGCCGAGGCGGCGGGAGCGCGCGTGATCCGCAACCCGCGGGGCGGCAAGGTCGCGGCGCAGGATGCCGCGGTGCGGGCGACCGACGCGGAGGTCGTCGCCTTCACCGACGCGAACTCGACCTGGTCGCTCGACGCGCTGCGCAAGCTCGTCCGCAACCTCGCCGACCCCGGCGTCGCCTACGTCTGCGGCCGCCTGCGGCTCGAGGCGCCCGACGGCTCGAACAAGGAAGGCGTCTACTGGCGCTACGAGCTCGCGACGCGGGAGGGCGAGTCCCGGCTCGGCTCGGTCACCGGAGGCAACGGCGCGATCTATGCGCTCCGCCGCTCGGACTATGCCGAGGTCGACCCCCGCTTCGGGCACGACCTCTCGCTGCCGTACCTCATGGTGCAGCGCGGCCATCGGGCGGTGTACGAGCCAGAGGCGCTCGCCTCCGAGCGGCCGACGCCGACGAACGAGAGCGAATACCGGCGCAAGGTGCGGATGTTCGAGCACGCGTGGCTGATCGTGCTGCGGGGGCGGATGCTGCGCGGCCAGCCGCCCGGGTACTTCGCCGCCCTGGTCTCGCACCGGCACCTGCGCTACGCGAGCGGCGTGCTCCACCTCGTCCTGTTCGGGGCCTCGCTGGCGCTGATCGGGCAGGGCCAGGTCTACGCGGTCTTCCTCGGGCTCCAGCTCGGTCTCCTGGCCGCGGCGCTCGCCGGCGTCGGAATTGCGCGCTACTACGTCCTGATCACGCTGGCGACCGTCGTCGCGCTCTGGAACTACCTCCGCCGCGGCGTGCCCGCGACCTGGGCGCCGCAGCGTGAGGAGCTCGCGTGAACCGGGCGGCCGACCTCGCCATCGCGGGCGGGACGCTGCTCGTCGCCTCGCCGCTGCTCGCCCTCGCCGCAATCGCCGTGAAGCTGGAAGACGGCGGCCCGGTGCTCTACCGGCAGACGCGAGTCGGCAAGGACGGCACCGACTTTGAGCTGCTCAAGCTGCGCACGATGGTGGTCGGCGCGGAGACGATGGGCGCGGGCCTCGCGGTGGACCGCGGCGACCCGCGGATCACCCGCAGCGGCCGGCTGTTGCGGAAGCTCTCGCTCGACGAATTGCCGCAGCTCTGGAACGTCGTCCGGGGCGAGATGAGCGTCATCGGACCGCGGCCGACGCTGCGCTACCAGGTCGAGCAGTACGACGAGCGGCAGCGTCAGCGGCTCGACGTCAAGCCCGGAATCACCGGGTGGGCGCAGATCAACGGCCGCGCAGCGCTGCCGTGGGCAGACCGGATCGAGCTGGACGTCTGGTACGTGGAGCACCGCTCGCCGCGTCTCGACCTGCGGATTCTCGCCAGGACGCCGCGCGCCCTCTTCCGCGGCACGTACAAGGGCGAGACGGGCGGCTGGAAGGCGGCGCCGTGATGTGCCCGGGCTATCCTCGCTCTTCGTGGCGCCGCTGAACATCCTTGTCACGGGCGCCTGCGGCGTCACGCCGAGAGCGATCGCCCGTTCCCTTCACGCCAGCCCGCTCTTCTCGGACGCGCGACTGGTCGGAGCGGACCGCGGCGGCAACTGGTACGGCTTCTACGAGGGGCTGTACGACCGCGTCTACCGCGAGTTCCAGCCGGACGATCCCGGCTACGAGGAGCTCGTCGCGGACATCTGCCGCCGAGAGGAGGTCGACGTCGCCATCGTCGGGCCCGAGGCGCACGTGCTGTTCTGGAGCGGGCGCGAGTTCCCCGTGCCCGCGCTCCTGCCGCCGCACGCCTTCGTCGAGATCGCCATCAGCAAGGCGAAGCTCTACGACGCACTCCGGGAGACGGGCCTCGTGCCCCGCTACCGCATTGCGACCCGCGACGAGCTGCTCGCGCGGCAGGGGCTCGAGCTCGACGGCGGCCCGGTCTGGCTCCGCGACTACTCCGAGGCCTCGTCGAGCGGGATCGGCTCGATCCAGGTGACCGAGCCCGAGGAGGCGTACGCGTGGGCCTATCTCAACCCGGAGATACCGAGCTACATGGTCGCGGAGCACCTGCCGGGACGGAACATCGCTTGCTCGCTCCTCTTCCACGAGGACGAGCTGCTCAAGGCCGGCTGCTACGAGCGGCTGGAGTACTTCATGGGGCACCTTGCCGTGTCGGGCATCACCGGCAACATCAACCGGGGCCGTCTCGTGAACGACGAGCGGGCGCGGGCGCTCGCAGAGCAGGCGGTGCGCTTCGTCTGCAACCTGACCGGGGAGCGAGCGCACGGTCTGCTCACGGTCGACCTGCGCGAAGACCGCACCGGCGCGCTCAAGGTGACGGAGATCAACGTCCGTCACGTCGCGGCGACGTCGGCTCTCGCGGCCGGGGGCGCGAACATGGCCGAGGCCCAGGTTCTCGCTACTCTCGGGCGCTTGGACGAGATCGGCGACCCCGTCCCGCACTTCCGGGACGACAACGTGATCCTGCGCGACATCGACGGCCCTCCACTCTGGCTCACCGACTACCGGGAGCTGGCCGTGGGCGAGTACGCGTGATCCGGCGGCTGCTTCTGCTCGGGGCTCTCGCCGTCCTGCTCGCCGGCTGCGGCGGCTCGCACCAGGCCGCGCCGACCACCACCCAGCCCAAGCCGCCGAAGCCGAAGCCCAAGACCACGACGACTCACCACGGCGGCAAGCACCACACGCAGCTGATCGTGACGATCCTCGACGGCGATCGCAGGGTGCGCGTGCGCGGCGCCAAGGTGGAGCTCCATGGACTGCACGGCCGCACCAACCGCCACGGCGTCACCGTGTTCGACGCGCCGCGACGCCGGCTCGACGTCACGGTCTCGGCGCGCGGGTACACGGCGGAGCGGCTCCGCGTCAACTTCCGGCACCGCTATCGCCAGACGCTGCGCATCTACCAGCCGGGCCTGCAGTGGCCTGTCTACGGCGCGACGGAAGCACGGACCCAGGCGCCGACCGAGATCCGGCTGCGGCCGCCGTTCCGGCTCGTGTGGAGCCGCGGGATGGGCCACCTGATCGAGTTCCCCGCCGTCGTCTGGAACGGCTTCGCATACATCGGCAACCAGCGCGGAACGGTCCAGGCGATCTCGATGCGCTCCGGCAAGGTCGCCTGGCGGCACGACACGGCGGGCGCGCCGCGAATGGCGTCCTCGCCCGCGGTGGACGACGCCGAGGTCGTCTACCACACGATGGCCGGCCAGGTCTACGTCCTCGATCGCGTAAACGGGCGTCTGAAATGGAGCTGGAATGCCGGCTCGGCGATCGAGTCGTCGCCGGTCGTCGTGCACGGAATCGACTACTTCGGCACCGCGGCCGGACGCGTGTACGCGCTCGACCTCCGCAGGCACCGGCTCCGCTGGAGCAAGTACGTCGGGGCGAAGATCACCTCGAGCGCCGCCATCGCCGGCGGGAGGCTCTTCATCGGCGACTACGCGGGGCGGCTCTGGGCGCTCTCGCCGGCAAGCGGCTCGACCCGCTGGGTCGGCCGGGTCAACGGCAAGATCTACGGGACGCCGGCCGTCGGCCACGGGCGCGTGTTCGTCCCCTCGTCGACCGGCAACTCGCTGACCGCGTTCTCGACGAGCGGCCGCTACCTGTGGCGCGACACCGCCGGGTACTACGTCTACTCGTCCCCCGCCGTCTGGCACGGCGTCGTCTGCTTCGGCTCGTACGACGGCTGGTTCTACGGAGCGTCCGCGGCGACCGGCAGCATCCGGTGGCGCGTTCCCACGGGCGGCGCGATCTCGGGGGCCGCCGTCATCGTCGACGGCGTCGCCTACGTCGGCAGCTTCTCCCACACGATCGTGGGAGTGAACATCCGCACCGGGCGTCAGGTGCTGCGGTTCCCGCACGGCCAGTACGTCCCGGTCTCGGGCAACGGGATGCGGCTGCTGCTGAACGGCTTCTCGCGCATCTACGCCGTCGAGCCAAAGCACAGCAAGCACCGCAGCTTGGCTCGCTGAGGCGCATTCCCTAAGAACGTCCTCATGCGCGTCGGCTATCGTCGCGCCTCGTGACTGCGCCCCCGTCCCCTTCGCCCGGCTTCGATCCGGAGGCCGAGCAGGAGGTCGATTTCGCGAAGTACATCCGGCTGCTCGCCGTCCGCTGGTGGCTGCTCGTGGCCGGCCTCGTCGTCGGGGCTGTGATCGGCTACCTGATCTCGCTCGGCGGGACGCAGGTCTATTCGGCGACCGCGACGCTCTATCTCGGCCAGCCGACCACCGCCAGCGGGAACAGCCAGCTCCAGACGCTGCAGACGAATCCCTCGTCAGTAGGCACGATCGTCCATCAGCATCAGGTCGACCTGGCAGTCGCCGCCGCGTGCAAGGCAAAAGTCTCGGAGTTCCGCAAGGGCATCTCGACGAAGGCGGTCACGGGGTACCTCTCGAAGAACGGTCAGAGCCCGCTCGTCCAGCTCAGCGTTCAGGCGAAGAA
>DASQCM010000165.1:0-8135 GCA_035634675.1 Gaiellaceae bacterium | reverse complement strand
GACGTCGTGCTCCTCCGTCGCCTCCCGGGCGGCGTCGTTCGGGCAGGGCAGAGCCGCCGCCTGCGCCAGCCCCCGCGCGAGGTCGTCGACGTCGAGCGGGTCGACGAGGACGCCGGCCTCCGGCGGGACGAACTCAGGCGGCCCGCCGATGCGGGTGGCGACGACGGAGCGCCCGCACGCCATCGCCTCGAGCAGCGCCTGCCCGAGCGGCTCGACGAGGCTCGGCTGCGCGAGCACCCGGGACTCCGCGAGCAGCCGCGGGATCTCGTCGTGCGGGACGCGCCCGAGCAGCCGGACGCGCTCGCGCCCCTCGAGCCGCGACCGCAGCGGCCCGTCGCCGGCGAACGTGAGCGTTCCCTCCTCGAGCCGCCCGAACGCGTCGGCGAGGCGCACGACGTTCTTGCGCTCGTCGAGCGCACCGACGCAAAGGAAGCCGGGCGGCCCCGGCGGCGGCTCGGTCACGGCAAAGAGCTCGCGGTCGACGCCGCTCGAGACCACCTCCACCTTGCCGCGCACCTCGGGGAGCTTCGTCTCGAGCTCCCGTCGCAGGTAGCCGGAGACGCAGATCACCGCGGCGGCGCGGCGCACGACGAGACGGGTGGCCGCCGCCACGCCCGGAATCGCTCCGATGTTCCGGACGTCCCGCCCGTGCGCGGTGACGACGAGCGGCGCGCGACCCGCGAGGGCGGCGATCAGCCCGGCGGGCACGAGGAAGTGCGCGTAGACGACATCCGGCCGCTCCGCACGCGCCGCTCCCGCCGCGCGACGAGCAAGCTCGAGATAGCGCAGCTTCCCTCCCGCGCGGGTATCGAGGACGGCGAGGTCGATCTCGTTCCCCCGCTCCACGAGCTCCCGCTCGACCTGCGCGACGAAGGTGCCGAGGTCGGGCGCGTCCGGCCCGGGGTACATCTGGGAGACCAGCAGAATCCGCACGGGGCCAGCGTACGCGGGCCCCGCGCGACAAACGGCGGCTTAGGCCGCGGCGGCGTTGCGGACGGCGTCGACGACGTAGTCCGAGCGACCCTCGAAGAGCAGGTCGAGCAGCCGGCCGCCCCCGACGAGGCCGACCGGGCGGCGCAGCAAGGCCACGAGGCGCGACTCGTCGAGCCCGGCGGCGCGGGCCGCCTTGACGGCGTTGCGGACGCCCGCCGGGATCGAGCCGCCGGGGCCGAACTGCCAGGCCGGGTAGAGCCATTCGTCCTGCCCGCGCACGGCGAAGAGCTCGCCGTTCTGCCGCAGCTCCTCGATCTCGCGCGGGTTGACCCCGAGCCGGCTCGTGAGCCACGAGCCCGGGAGCGGAGTGGTGGGCGTGTCGTGCATGTCGGTGTGTCCTCCTTGGTCTCAGTTCAGGCCGCCGCGCCCACGCGCGCCACCCTCAGCACGAGGCCGAGGGCGGCGAGCGCGAGCAGGGCGGCGATCAGGCCGGTGAAGAAGAGGCGGCGGCGCATCAGATCGACGACGCGACGGCGATGGCCCCGGGCTCGGCGGGGACGTAGACCGGCTCGTAGCCGAGAGCGCGCCCAAGCGGGCTGCCGAGGGCGAGGCCGATCCGCTGCACGATGGCGGGCGGAAACGGCAGCTGGACGGTGTCGAAATGCGCGTTCGCGATCACGGCGAGCCGCAGCGGGTTCGGCATGCCCTTCCGATTCGTCTTGCCATCGGCGGCGAGGGCGAACATCGTCTCCAGCAGCGCCTCGAACTGGAGGGCGGGGCGCACCTCGCAGACGAAGTGGGCCTCTTCCTCGCCAGCGTTCCAGAACTTGTGCGGGGTGCCGGCGGGAACGGTGATGCGCTGGCCGGGGCCGGCGACGAGCTTCTTGCGGCCGACCTTGAAGCCGACCGTGCCGCGGAGGACTTCGAAACGCTCCTCCTGGCTCGGGTGCACGTGCGCGGCGGCAACGAAGCCGTTCGGCTGCACGAAGGTCTCGATCACGACGGCCTGGCCGTTCGTCTCGCGGCTCGTCTGCCGAAAGACGATGCGCTCGCCGGTGACCGGATTCTCGATGGTGTCTCCTGCGCGGATCATGGTGTGGGGCTCCTTCCGTTCGTTCCTGGGATTGGGAGCACCATCGATCCGGCCGCTTAAGATCCGCTTGGCGCCGGGTTGGGAAAGGGGTCCGAGAGCATGGAATTCCGCATTCTGGGCTCGATCGAGGCCATCGGGGACGAAGGCCCAATCCCGCTTGGAGCGCCAAAACAGCGCGCGCTGCTGGCCTTTCTACTCCTGAACGCGAACACGGTCGTGTCGCGCGACGGCCTCGTCGACTCGCTGTGGGGATCCGAGTCGCCGAAATCGGCAGTCTCCTCGCTCCAGGTGTACGTGCACGGGCTACGCCGGGCGCTCGGAGACGAAGTCATCGAGCGGCACGGCACGGGCTATCGCCTCCACCTCGATCCTTCGTCGCTCGACCTCAGCCGGTTCGAGCGCCTCGTCGACCATGCCGCCGCGGCTCTCGCCTCCGGACGCGCGGGGGATGCGAACGAGGACCTCGGTCGCGCGCTCGATCTGTGGCGTGGCCAGCCGCTCGCCGATCTGGCCGGCGAGCCCATCCACGAGGCGGAAGCGGGAAAGCTGGAGGAGCAGCGACTGCGCGCCGTCGAGCTCCTCCACGACGCCGAGCTCGAGCTCGGCCGCCACGACGAGCTCGTACCTGAGCTGGAGCGGCTGATCGCAGCCGAGCCGTACCGCGAGCACCTGCGCGCGCAGCACGCACTCGCGCTCTACCGCTCGGGGCGGCAGGCCGACGCGCTCGCCGCGTGCCGGGCGGCCCGCGAGCTGCTCGTGGAGGAGCTCGGCGTCGATCCCGGACCGGAGCTCCAGGAGCTGGAGCGCCGGATCCTGCGCCACGATCCCGCGCTCGCGGCTCCTGAGACGCCGGCGCCCGGGCGCGTGCAGCTGCCCACGCCGCCGACTCCGCTGGTGGGCCGCCGCCTCGAGGTGGCAGCGATCGCCGCACTCCTGCGACGCGACGACGTCCGTCTCGTCACGCTCACCGGACCGGGCGGCGCGGGCAAGACACGGCTTTCGATCGCCGCCGCCGCGCAGCTGGCCCCGGAGCTGCGCGACGGCGCCGTCTTCGTCGACCTCGCCGCGGTGAACGATCCGGCGCTGCTCGGACCGGCTCTCGCCCAGGCGCTGGAGGTGAGCGAGACCGGCGGGGCCATGGAGGAAGTGCTCGCGGCGAGTCTCCGCGACCGGAGCATGCTGCTCCTGCTCGACAACCTCGAGCAGCTCGTGCCGAGTGTCGAGCTCGTCTCCCGCTTGCTGGCGGCGGCGCCGCGGCTGCTCGTGCTCGCCACGAGCCGCACGCCGCTTCGCCTCGCGGGGGAACACGAGTACGCCGTCCCGCCGCTCGCAGCTCCGGAGCCGGGCGCAGAACTGAGCTTCGAGGAGCTCGCCGCGAACGACGCGGTACGCCTGTTCGCCGCCCGGGCCGGCGCGGTCGACCCCGAGTTCCAGCTCGACGATGGCAACGCCGCCGCGGTGGCCGAGGTCTGTGCGAGGCTCGACGGGCTGCCGCTCGCGATCGAGCTGGCCGCGGCGCGCTCGAAGCTCCTGCCGCCGGACACGATGCGCATGCGCCTCGACCGGGCGCTCGACCTTCTGGTCGGCGGCGCGCATGACCTCCCGGGACGGCAGCGGACGCTGCGCGCGACGCTCGAGTGGAGCCACGGCCTGCTGAGCGAGGACGAGAGCACGCTCTTTGCTCGCCTCGCCGTGTTTGCCGGCGGTTGGACGCTCGAGGCCGCCGAGGCGGTCTGCGGCGAGGACGAGATCGACGTGTTCGAGACGCTCGCATCGCTCGTCGACGAGAGCCTCGTCCGTCCGCTGCGCAGGCCGACCGGCGAGCCGCGCTTCGCGATGCTCGAGACGATCCGCGAGTACGCCGCCGAGCTGCTCGATGCTTCGGGGGAGGCGGAGACGCAACGCCGCAGGCACTGCGAGGACCTCCTGGCGCAGACGGAGGCGAGAGCGTCGGCGTGGTACGCCGGCGAGGACCCGCAAGAGTTGTTCTTCCCGTTCGTCGACCAGGAGCAGGACAACCTCCGCGCAGCTCTCACCTGGGCGGCGAAGCGGGGCGAGTTCGGGCTGGAGGTCCGGCTCGCGGTTGCGGCGCGCTGGTACTGGGCCGTGCAGGGTCACCTCAGCGAGGGGCGCCGCGTCTTCGACGGCATCCTGGCGCGCCGGGCCGGACAGCCCAAGGAGCTGCGCGCCCTGGCCCTCGTGCACGGCGCGATCTTCCCGTTCCGGCAGGGGGAGAACGAGTTGGCGGCGTCCTTGCTGCAGGAGAGCCTCGACCTCTACCGGGAGCTCGGCGACGAGGACGGGATCGCCCGCGCCATTGCAGAGCTGGGCGGGGTGGCCATCGCGCAGATGGATCTCGACCGCGCGGCCGCGCTCTACGAGGAGGCCGTCCCGCTCTTCCGCAGCCAGGGCAGGCTGAGCCGCGTGGGGGCGTCGCTGGGCAACCTCGGCACGATCGCGCAGATGCGGGGCGATGCGGAAACCGCGGTCGGCTACTACATGCAGGCGATCGAAGCCTCCCGGGCGGCGGGGGACGAGGACGGAAACGCGGTCAACCTCCACAATCTCGGCCGGTCCGAGCTCGCCCTCGGCAGAACCGACGAAGCGATGGCAGCGCTACGCGAGAGCCTTCTGATCGCACGGCGACTCGGGTACCGCGAGGTGATCGCCTACTGCCTGAGCGGGTTCGCGGAGGTCGCGACGCTCGAGCAGGACGCCGCGCGGGCCGCGACCTTGCTCGGCGCCTCGGAAAGCCTGTTCTCCGAGATCGGCGCCATTCCCAGCCCGGACGAGGCCGAGGCGCAGCAGCGCGTCACGGATTACGTCGTCGAGGTGCTGGGGCCGGAGCGAGTCACGGAGCTTTGCGCCGATGGCGCCGCGACGGCCCTCGACGAGCTGCTCGACGAAGTAGCCTCCGCGTCATGAGTGACTACACGATCGTCAACGTCGGCGACGTCGAGAACGTCGCCCCCAAGTTCGAGATGCCGGAGGGCATGGACGTCCGGTTCCCCAAGCGCCATCTCGGCTGCAGCGTCGGCGGCGTGGGGATCGAAAAGCTCCCGGCCGGCGTGCGCACTCCGTTCGGCCACACGCACTCTGAGCAGGAGGAGATCTACGTGATCGCAGAGGGCTCCGGCCGGATCAAGCTCGACGACGAGGTGCGCGACCTGCGGCAGTGGGACATCCTCCGGATCGGGCCGGGCGTGATGCGGAATCTCGAGGGCGGCCCCGACGGGATCACGCTGGTCGCCTTCGGCGCCCCGATCGGCGAGAGGAACGACGGCGAGGTTGTCCCCGGTTGGTGGACCGGCTGAAGCTCGGACTTGCAACACTCGCGCTCGCCGCCGCGGGCTGGGCGCTGGTTCAACTGCCGGGTCCGGCTTCCTCGGCCCGGTCGACGTCGGCGCCGCCCCCCCGCGTGACGATCGCCTTCGCCGGTGACATCGCCCTGCTCGGCCAGCCACCCGCCTCGGAGTTCGCAGGTGTCCGGGGGCAGCTCCGGCGAGCCGACCTCGCGATCGGGAACCTCGAGGGCACGTTGAGCTCGGGCGGGTCGTCGAAATGCGGGGCCGGGAGCTCCGGATGCTTCGCCTTTCAGGCTCCCCCGCAGTCTGCCTCCCTCCTGCGCGGCGCGGGCTTCGACGACCTCAACGTCGCGAACAACCACGCCTTCGACTACGGCTCCTCGGGCCAGCGGCAGACGTTGCGCGCACTCGCCCGCTACAAGCTGCGCTGGAGCGGCCGGCCGCACCAGATCACGGTCCTCCGCACGCAAGGCGTGCGCATCGCAATCCTCGGCTTCGCGCCGTACCCGTGGGCGCAGAGCCTGACCGACATTCCGGCTGCGCAGCAGCTCGTGCGGAAGGCCGCGACCCGCGCGGACCTGGTCGTCGCCGTCCTCCACGCGGGCGCCGAGGGCACCGACCGCCAGCACGTGCCGCACGGCACGGAGTACTACCTCGGAGAGAACCGCGGCGACGAGCGCCGATTCACGCATGCGCTGGTGTCCGCGGGCGCCGATCTCGTCCTCGCCTCGGGCCCCCACGTCCTGCGTGGGCTCCAGCTCTTCGGCGGCTCCCTGATCGCCTACTCGCTCGGCAACTTCGCCATGTGCAGCCAGGCACTTTCGATGGAGGGCGTCCTCGGCCAGAGCGCGATCCTCACCGTGACGCTGGGCAGCGACGGAACGCTCGTCTCCGGACGGTTTCTGCCCGTTCAGCTGGTCGGAGGCGTCCCGCGCCGGACGTCCGACCGGAGCATCGTGCAGCGCGTGAACGCGCTCTCGCGCGCAGATTTCGGCGGCAGCGCGGTGCTCGTGGGGAGCAACCACGCGCTCGGCCTCGGCTAGCGCACCGCGTCGTACATCCCCCACTCCTCGCGCAGCGTCTCGCAGATCTCGCCGACCGTGCAGCGAGTCCGCAGCGCATCGCGCATCGGCGGGAGCAGGTTCCCATCGCCGCGCGCAGCCTCGCGTACGGTGGCGATCGCCGCCGCTGCCTCCTCCGCGTTGCGCTCGGCACGCACGCGACCCGTCCGCTCGAGCTGGCGCCGCTCGGCCGCCGGGTCGATCCGGAGGAGCTCGACGCGCTCCTCGCCCTCCTCCTCGAACGCGTTCACACCGACGATCACGCGCTCGCCCGCCTCGACCTCCTGCTGGAACTCGAACGCGGCACGCTCGATCTCCTCCTGCACGAAGCCGCTCTCGACCGCTGCGACGGCGCCGCCCGCCTCGTCCACGCGCTCGATCAGCTCCCAGGCGCGCTCCTCGAGCTCGTCGGTGAGCGCCTCGATGAAGTACGAGCCGCCGAGCGGATCGGCCGTGTCGGTCGTGCCGCCCTCGGCGGCGAGGATCTGCTGCGTGCGCAGCGCGATCCGGGCCGCGCGCTCGGTCGGCAGCGCGAGCGCCTCGTCGTAGGAGTTCGTGTGCAGGCTCTGGGCGCCGCCGGCGACGGCCGAGAGCGCCTGGATCGCGACGCGCACGATGTTGTTCTCCGGCTGCTGCGCGGTCAGCGTGGATCCGCCGGTCTGCGCGTGGAAGCGGAGAGCCAGCGCGCGCGAGTTCGAGGCGCCGAAGCGGTCGCGCATGATCCGTGCCCACAGCCGCCGAGCCGCACGGAACTTCGCCACCTCCTGGAAGAAGTCGTTGTGCGCGTTGAAGAAGAAGGAGAGGCGCGCGCCGAAGTCGTCGGGCGACAGCCCCGCCTCGACCGCCGCGGCGCAGTAGGCGATCCCGTTCGCGAGCGTGAACGCGAGCTCCTGCACCGCCGTCGAGCCGGCTTCGCGGATGTGGTAGCCGCTGATCGAGATCGTGTTCCAGCTCGGGATCCGCTCGGCGCAGTACGAGAACAGGTCGGTCGTCAGCCGCATCGAGGGGCGTGGCGGGAAGATGTAGTTCCCACGGGCGATGTACTCCTTGAGGATGTCATTCTGGACCGTGCCGCGGAGCGCGCCCGCCGGTACGGCCTGCTCCTCGGCGACGAGCTCGTAGAGGAGCAGCAGGAGCGATGCGGGCGCGTTGATCGTCATCGACGTCGAGACCTCGCCGAGCGGGATCCCGCCCAGCAGGATCTCCATGTCTGCGATCGAGTCGATCGCAACGCCGGTTCGGCCGACCTCGCCGAGCGCACGCGGGTCGTCGGAGTCGTAGCCGAGCTGCGTCGGCAGGTCGAAGGCGATCGAGAGGCCGGTCTGGCCGCGCTCGAGCAGATAGCGGTAGCGGGCGTTCGACTCCTCCGCGGAGGCGAAGCCGGCGTACTGCCGGATCGTCCACGGCCGGCCGCGGTACATGTCCGGATACGGCCCGCGGGTGAACGGGAACTCGCCCGGCGGCTCGAGCTCATGCTGCGCGTCGGCCGCCGTGTAGACCGGCTTCACCTCGATGCCGGACTCGGTGCGCCGGTCGCCGCTCTCCGCCATGGCGGGGATCGTAGACCGGCCTCCCCCGAGCGAGTGATCCGCCGGTCGGGATGCCCCGGAAAGGGGACGCCCGAGAAGCCATGACTCCGTTGAATGCGTCGGCGCCGCACGTGCGGCCACTGCGGACAATGTTGAACCTACGGAAAAAGCGACAGCTGCGGAAGCTCTCTCAGGCGCTCCAGGCCCTCGGGCC
>DASQCM010000164.1:0-15507 GCA_035634675.1 Gaiellaceae bacterium | reverse complement strand
CTCGCTACGCGGCCCTCCACAGCCCCAACCTAGCTCGCCGACGTGAAGCCGCGTGGAGCGCCGCCGCGATGCGGCGCTCCACACAACTCAACGACAACTGCTCTAGGCGGGAAGCACGGGCGGCGTGCGCCGGTGCGTGATGCCGAACCCCGCCGCCAGGATGACGAGGGCTCCCGCGATAACCGCGATCTCGCCGTCGGAGAGGACATTGCCGCCGCTCGACGTCACTGCGGACTCCGCGCCGGTCGTGGCCTGAGTCGTCTGGACAGCGTTCCGCTCCTCTTGCAGAAGCGCCCTCTCGGCTCCCGCCGGCTGAGCGACGGCGCCGGTGTGGTCAGCCTGCGGATTGACGTTGAAGCCGGCCGCGGTGCTCGCCGCCGGCGTCGGGGCCACCTGCTGATCCATCTGGAGCCCTCGCTCGGCTCCCGACGGCTGGGCAGGAACAGTGGCCGTCGCAGCGCCGCCATTGTCCGGCGTGTCCGCAGCGAAGCGGGCAAAGCCCGGTGCCGCGGTCGCGCCCGCTGCAGTGACCGCGATCACGAGCACGGCCGCCTTCTCGCGGATCCCGTGCGCCTCGACTTCGCTCTCGTCGAATGCCCGCGCGAGCTCGCCCTCGTCGAACCACAGGGCAATCTCGTCGCCGTCGGTCGAGGCCAGCAGCTGGTCGAGCGTGTCCGCGTCCCAGTCGACCGCGACACGTGCCTGCGCGTCGGCGCGATCGAGCTCGAGGAAAAGGGTCGCGGGGAACTCCCCCCTTGCAGCCGTCTCGGCGACCTCGTCCCTGGTCACGACGGTGCCGATCGCACCCGGCCCGGCGCGCGTTGGATCGAAGTCGACGAGCAGCGCCCGTGTGCGTAGGTCGTCCATGCTGCTCCTTTCGTCTGCCGCCTACATAGAGCCAGACGTGCGGCGGCACAGCAATCTTCCTACTCCTGGATGCGGATGGCAACGATGTGGTCGTAGCGGACGTACTCGCCCGATGCGAGCCGGATCCAGACCTGGGCGTACGGGCCGTTGCGGTTGAGGAAGCGAGTCAGCTCGTCATGGGGCGTCAGCTCCGCCGGGACCGGCAGCTCGTGCTCGCCTTCGCGCTCACCGAGTCGGACAAGCAGAGTCATGTCCGGATTCTCTCCTACCCCGGAGGCTCGCGCACCTCGACGACTTCGCCGCCGCGCCGCACGCCGCCGCCGTCGAGCTCGAAGATCCAGAAGTTGCGGCCCGTTACGTGGACGGCGACGTTGTAGACCGGGATGTCCCCGATGCACCCCTCGATCGACCCGGCGTGGGCGTGGCCGTGCAGGACCAGGTCGGCGCCGTTCTCCGCGATTGGCGTCGCTAGCCGCTCGCAACCGAGGTACGTATGGATGCCCGGCGGCTCGCCCTCGAGCGTGTCCACGACGGGCGCGTAATGGAGGAGGACGATCCGCAGATCGCAGTGGACGATCGCTTGCAGCCCGTGTGCGATCGCCTCCGCCTCAGCCGTCGTCTCGGCGTAGACGCGGCGGAGTAGCGGCTCCCCGAAGTCGGGAAGCGCGGAACCCGGGAAGCCGCCGACGAAGCCCTTCGTGCCGACGACACCGACCTCCAGCCCGTCCACCTCGCAGGTCGCGCACCCACGGTCGAGTAGCCGCACGCCCGCGCCGGCGAGCACCTCTTCTAGGGCCGCGGTGCGCTCGGCGTGGAAGTCGTGGTTGCCGAGCACCGCGAAGATGGGCACGTCGAGCTGCCGGCACGCCGCGGCGACCACGTCGGCCTGCTCCGGCTCGCCGCTCGTCGTCAGGTCGCCGGCGAGCAGGACGACGTCCGCCTCTCCGGCGAGGTCGGCGAACGCGCGCTCCACGCGCTCCCGACTCGCGTCCGAGGCGTGGATATCAGCTGCCGCCGCCACCCGTACCACGGTGCCCATGTTGCGCAATCGGACAAACCGGAAACGACCCCGTAATGCCCGAGCCGACCTTCGAGGAGCTGCTCGATGCCATGAAGACGGGTGCCGGAGCGCTTCAGCGGCACGAGATCCCGTTTGTCCTGGGCGGCGGGCTCGCCGCGTGGGCGCGCGGCGGCCCGAAGAGCGAGCACGACGTGGACTTCATGATCAAGCCGGAGGACGCCGACGCGGCACTCGACGCGATGGAGCACGCAGGTCTGCGCACCGAGCGCCCGCCGGAGGGCTGGCTCTACAAGGCATGGCACGACAACGGAGCGCTCGTCGACCTCATCTTCGCCCCGTCCGGCGGGCCGATCACCGACGAGACGATCGCGCGGGCGCCGGTGCTCGAGGTCGCCTCGCTCCGCGTCCACGTGTTCACCCTCGAGGACGTGATGACGACGAAGCTCCTCGCCCTCACCGAGCAGGAGCCCAACTTCGGCCAGCTCCTCAGCTACGCCAGGGCGTTGCGGGAGCAGATCGACTGGGACGAGGTGCGCGACCGCAGCGAGGCGTCGCCGTTCGCGCGCGCCTTCTTCACGCTGGTTGAAGGGCTGGGGATCGTCGAGCGCGCCCCCGTCTAACGGCCAGTGACGATACGCCCACCGCGGCGTATCTTCTGTCACATGAAACCGCTGGCAGGCGTGACCGGGTTGGTCGCGATCGCGCTCGGGCTGTGCGTCTGGGCGGTCAGCCAGCCGCCGAGCGCTGCTGCGCGCATCCCTGAGCCTCGGGCGCCGTCGGAGAGCTCGAGCCGCCTCCTCGGCGGCCGTATTCGCTGCACCGCCACCGTCAATCCAAACGTGGAAGTCGGCCGCGCGGTCAGCGTGGGGTTCACGTTGCGCAACGTCACCAAGCGCCCGGTCACTCTCCGACTCTGGGTCTTCAGCGCGGGGATCGTCCTGCACGCTGCCGATGACGGCAGCACGTACGACAGCAGCGCGCCGTACGAGAACTTCGCGGGGATACCTCCGCCGAGCCCGACGAAGCTCCGTCCCGGCGCGACGAGGCGCCTCTGGCCGATCGAGGTCCCCGTGCGGTGGGGCGGCCCGCTGCGGATCACGCCCGACTGCCTAGGGAAAGCGCTGCCGGACCTCCACGTGAACGTGACAGTGCCCGGGCCTCCCCTCGACGACGGCACCGCAGTCGCCGACGTCGTCGCGTCCTCGGGACATCTGCTCGACCGATGTCGTCCGCAGACGCCGGGAGTCGCCGTGCTCGGGCAGATCTACCCGCCGAGCGGGAACGCTCCGCCGATGAACGCCGCGTGCTCGGTCTCGATCACTTCGAAGGGATCGTTCTCGGTGGCGCAGGTACTCGTGGTGACCCCGCCCGGCCTGGCGGGAGTGCAGATCTACCAGCCGTACGAGACGCTCTGGCCGAACGGACGCACGGTCCCGCTTGCGAGCAACCCGCCGTACGAGGCGATCGCCTGGGAGTTCGTGGTGACCAGCGACGGGGCGACCCCGGTCGCCGCTTCGACGGAGGCAGCGAGTAAGAGCTCCACGCAGACGGAGTCATTCTGGGGCTGGAACGGCACGGGCTTCGAACAGGAGGGATCAGGCACTTGCGGCGGCACGAGCTTTTCGTGGGGCGGAACGGGGCCCTACCTCGAGTTCATCTCGCTCTGCCCCGCCTGATCGGCGCGGGCTAGAAGAAGAAGCTCGACCAGGCGGTCCACCAGTCGTCGCCGCGCACGATGAGCGAGCTGGCGCCGGTCACCTCGACTCCCTTGCGGTTCGCGTACTCCTGGAGCCTGTCGGGCGTCGTGAACTCGATCTCGATCTCGCTGGGCCGGCCGGGGTCGTAGGGAGCGACGGCCGACAGGTCCGAGAGCGCCTGCCGCGCTCCTTCCTCGATCAGCTCGCGCGCCCGCTGCGGCGTCTTCATGCGCGCGCTGAAGCGTCCGATCCCCTCCTTCACCTCGACCGTCGTGAGGCCTTCGCCGAGCAGAGCCCGCGCCTCTGTGCAGACGGCGCGGTCGCCGGTCACGAGGACGACCGGCACGCCCCACTGGCCGCAGACCGCTGCGTTGATCCCGGTCTCGCCGACGGGCGTCCCGTTGAAGCGGAGGCTCTGCCACGCCTGTCCCGAGACGGTGTGCGAGAGGACGCCGTCCGCCGTGCCGGCCATGGCGTGCATGCCGACGAGGAGCGCGGCGTCGCAGCCGGACTCGAGGAAGGCCGTGTACTCCGTCCACTCCTGCTGCACGACGAACTCGCAATCGGGCTCGAGCAGGCCGGCTACGAGCGAGTTGAAGTCGTACGCGCCGCCTGCTCCGTGGTTGTCCATGACGACGATCTCCGTCGCGCCGGCCGCCCTTGCGCCGCGCACGGCCGCGTTGATCTCCTCGGTGTAGAGCACGCGGCATTCGTCGTAGAGCTTCTCGCCGCCGGAGACCTGCTGCCACTTGACGATTCCGGCGACGCCCTCCATGTCGCTGATGATGTGGACGCGCACGGGCGGGACGATAACGTCACGCTGTGGAGACGGGACTGGCCGGAAAGAGCGTCCTCGTAACGGGCGGCGCGGGGGGAATCGGCTCGGCCTGCGTGCGCGCGTTCGCGGCCGAGGGCGCGCGGGTGGCGATCCACTACCGCACGAGCCGCGACCAGGCCGACGAGCTGGCGCGCGAGACCGGCGGCGTCGCACTGCAGGCCGACCTCACGGTGGAGGACGAGGCCGACGCGCTGTTTGAGGCGGCAGAGCGGGAGCTCGGCGGCATCGATGTCTGCGCCGCGGTCGCCGGCTACTGGCCGCGCGAGGACGAGGCGGTCTGGCAGTTGCCCCTCGAGCGGTGGGAGAAGACGCTGCGCGCGAACCTCACGGCGACATTCCTCACGGCGCGCGGGTTCCTCCGCGTCGTCGAACGGACCGGCCACGGCAGCCTCGTCCTCGTCGGCTCGACCGCCGGCCGCTTCGGCGAGGCCGGCCACGCCGACTACGCGGCCGCGAAGGCCGCGCTCCAAACCGGGCTGCTCCTGAGCCTGAAGAACGAGATCGTGCGGATCGCGCCGCGCGGTCGCGTCAATGCCGTGGCGCCCGGCTGGACGTACTCCCCGATGACGCGCGGCGAGCTCGACCCCGCGTTCGTGGAGCGGCTGAGCCGGACGATGGCGCTGCGAAAGGTCGCGCAGGCGGAGGACGTCGCGCGCGCCGTCGTCGTGCTCGCTTCGGACGAGCTCTCCGGCCACGTCACGGGCGAAGTTGTGACGGTGGCGGGTGGGATGGAAGGCCGCACCCTGCACGAGTCATGAGTCGCTTCGAGGAGCGCCTCGCCTCCGGGACGCCGATCGTCGCGGACGGCGGCATGGGCGCCGTCCTCTCGAGCGCGGTGCCCGATCTCCGCTGCCCGGAGGAGGCGAACCTGCGCGCGCCCGAGAGCGTGCTGGAGGTGCATCTCGACTACATCCGCGCGGGCGCCGAGCTGATCGAGACGAACAGCTTCGGCGCCAACCGGGCGAAGCTCGGGCAACGGTTCCTCGCCGCGGAGCTCGAGCAGATCAACGCCGCTGCCGTGCGCATCGCCCGCGAGGCGCGGGAGGTGTCCGGGCGGGACGTCTTCATCGCCGGCTCCGTCGGCCCGCTCGGCGACGTCGAGCTGCGGGGCCACGACCCGGCCGAGCTCTTCGCAGAGCAGGCGCGGGTACTCGAGGGCCGCGGCGTCGACCTGTTCGTGGTCGAGACGTTTTACGACCTCGACGAGCTCGAGACGGCCATCGCCGCGATCCGCTCCGTCTCGGCGCTGCCGCTCGTCGCGCTCCTGACGTTCGACGCGCAGGGCGAGACGCTCGCCGGGGTCAAGGCCGAGGACGCCGCGGCGCGCCTGCGGCCGCTCGGCCTGGCCGCCTACGGCGCGAACCATGGCGCAGGGCCCGCCGCCGCCCTCGCGGCGCTTGCGCGCATGGGAGGTGACGGAGCCGTCCTAGCGGCGCTGCCCAACGTCGGCCTCGCCAGCATGACCGGGAAGCGCATCGTCTTCCCGCACGCGACGCCCGCATACTTCGAGGAGTTCGCGGCCCAGGCGCGCGCGCTCGGCGCCCGGCTGATCGGCGGCTGCTGCGGGACGACGCCGGCTCAGATCGCCGCGATCCGCGAGGCCGTGGACGCGAACCGACGTCCCGCCGGCTCGTTCCTCGTCCGCGAGCGCAAGCGGGCCACGCCGTTCGAGCCGACAGCCGGCGAGACGCAGCTCGAGCGCATGTTGCGCGATGACGAGTTCGCGATCTCCGTGCAGGTCGACCCGCCGCTCGGCGCGAACCCCGAGGCGCTGATCGAGACGGCGCGCGCCGTCCGCGAGTCGGGACGCGCGCAGTTCGTCGACGTGAACGACAACCCTCGGGCGCGGGCCCGGATGAGCGGGATCATGGCCTCGGTCGCAATCGAGCGCTTCACCGGGCTCGAGACGATCCCGCACCTGACCCCGCGCGACTCCACGATCGCAGGGCTGGAGTCGCTCCTGCTCGGGGCGCACGCGGAAGGCGTCCGCAACATCCTCGCGGTCACCGGCGACCCGCCCGAGGCGGGCGACTATCCCGGTACCCACGCCGTCTACGACGTGGACTCGATCGGGCTCGTCGAGCTGATCGCGAAGCTCAACGCCGGCGAGGACTGGCACGGCCGGACGATCGACGCGCCCACGACCTTCTTCCCCGGCGTGGCGGTCAACCCGACCGCCGACGACCTCGAGCTCGAGGCCGACCGCTTCCACCGCAAGGTCGACGCCGGCGCCCGCTATGCCATGACGCAGATCCTGTTCGACCTCGAGGCGCTCGACGCCTTCCGGGAGCGGCTCGGCGGCAGCTGGCCGATCCCGATCCTCGTCGGCGTGTGGCCGATCCGGACCACCGAGACGCTCGTCCGTGTCCACAACGAGGTGCCCGGGATCGTCGTGCCCGACGATGTCCAGGAGCGGTACCGGGTCGCCGGCGCCGGGGCGCGGGACGTCGGGCTGGCACTGGGCCGCGAGTTGATCGAGGGCGCACGCGAGCGCGCGAGCGGGGTCTACGTCGTAGCACCGTTCCGGCGACCGCTCGACGTCGTCGAGCTGCTCCCCGAGCCGGCCGCCTAGGGCGCGCAGGTTCCGGTCGCGACGGGCTGCGTGCCGGCGCGCGCGAGGTCGTCGCGGACGATCTCGGGAGGCACGCCGTAGCCGCTTGTCGAGCCACGGCGCGCGGCGAAGATCGTCGATTGCACCGCTCCGTTCACGTCGACCGCCGGGCCGCCGGAGTCACCGTGCTCGACCTCGCCCGCCACGGCGGTGATCGTCCTCCCCACCGGCCCCCTGCCGAGCGCATCCTGCGTCAGCACCGTCGCAGTTTTCCCGATCCGGCCGGGTGTCACCGTGAGCCCGCCGTTGAGCGGATAGCCGAGGATCGCCACCTCCGCGCCGTCGCGCGGGTCGGCGAGCTTCAGCGGCGTCTGGTCGGCGCCGGGCACGCGAAGCAGGGCGATGTCGTTGCGGATGTCGAGCAGCACGATGTCGGCCGGGTGCGAGAGCGGATCACCCGGGATCTGGACGATCGTGTCGCCCTGTTCCCCGGCGACCACGTGCGCAGCCGTCACGACGAGATCGCGGCCGGCGAACCAGCCGCTTCCCTCCACTCCGATTCCGCACGCCGTCCCGAGAATCTTGACGACCTGATTCGTCGCGGCCCGCACCGACCGGTCACGCAAGACGCCGGCGTCCGGCGGCAGCGACGGCCCGCTCGGGCCGGCGATCGAGGGGAACGGGTCGATGCGGGCCAGCAGGTTGAGGAGAGTGCGCGGCGGCAGCGCGGCGTTGAGCTGCTTGACGATCTCCGAGCGCGCGACCTCCGAGCGGAGCTGTGTCTGTCCCGGGCTGAGGAGCGCGACCGAGGCTCCGACCCAAACGACCGCAAGACCGAGCGCGGCGCCGAGCAGGAGCCCGCCGGCCGAGTCGAGCAGCCGCAACGGCCCCACGCGGAGGCCGCCGCGGACGAGAGAGCCTGCCGCCAGCGCGGCTAGCTGGAGAAGCACCGCCCCGAGCACCGCGCCGGCAAGCCCGGCGACGGGAGTCCACGTCGAGCTCGAGCCGCCGTGCAGGAGATGGGGCGCGATCCGGGAGCCGAGGTAGGCGCCGACGACGAGCCCGACCAGGGAGAAAGCCGTGAGAACCAGACCGCGGCGGAAGCCTCCGAGCGCCGATACGACCACGATCGCGATCGCAATCCCATCGACGAGGTCGAACGTCACCGGGCCAGCGTAATCGTGGGCCCGGTGGTGAGATCGCCGGGGTACACTGGGCCGGCCCTGGGGGCGTAGTTCAGTTGGTTAGAACGCCGGCCTGTCACGCCGGAGGTCGCGGGTTCGAGTCCCGTCGCTCCCGCTCTCGCAATGCCGCAATGGTCCGAGCCTGTTCACTCGGGGCTGCAGGTCTCCTCAGACGTCCTCGACCTGCACCTGGTTCTTGCCGTTCGCCTTCGCGCGGTAGAGGGCGCGGTCCGCTGCCTCGAGCAGCACCTCGAACTCGAGGTTGGCGGCCGAGGCGACCCCGGCGCTCGCTGTGATCCCGTGCGGACGCATGCGGCCGTCCCCGAACTCACAGTCGGCGAGCGCGGTCACGAAGCGCTCGGCGGCTTCCCGTGAGCCGGCGACATCCGTCTCGGGCAAGAGAATCGCGAACTCGTCACCGCCCAGCCGGGCGGGTAGGTCGATCTCGCGGAAGTGCTCTCGGAGCACGTCGGCAACGCCGCAGAGGATTCGGTCGCCGGTGGAGTGCCCGAAGGTGTCGTTCACCCGCTTGAAGTCGTCGATGTCTACGAGCGCGACCGCGAGCGGCCGACCCGAGCGGCGGGCCCGGACCTCTTCGGCAGCGACTGCCTGCGCGAAGGCGCGCCGGTTAGCCAGATTCGTGAGGTCGTCCGTGCCCGAGCTGCGGGCATCGCGGGCGAGCCTCATGAGCGGGACGAGCGCGGGACGCGCCAGCAGGCTCGCGAGCAGCAGGAGCGCGACGAACGTCACCGCCAGGCAAGCGGTGAGTAGGCGCTCCGAGCGTGACACCGGCCGATCGACCTCGGCTGCCGGGGCGAACGCTGCCAGCCATATCGGCGCAGAGCCGCCGACCAAGCGTCTTTGGACGACTCGGTAGTCGACTCCGTCGAGCAAAGCAGACTGCGCCTCCGGCGGCACGCGCGCGCCCGAGAGGCCGGCGGGCCCCGCGAGGACCCGACCGGCGCGCACGAACAGGATCCCTTCGCCGGGTGCCAGTGGCGCCGCGGCGCGGAGGCGCGTGAGCGCGGCGCCGTCGAGCGGAATGGTCATGGCGACAGTGCCGATGGCCTTGCCTTTCGTCAGCACGTGCACCTGGCGCCGAAGCGCCGGCCCGCTGGTCTCCGGGACGCCTTGGCTACCGGGGACCGCAACGGCGCCCGGAACCGACGATGTCAGACGGGCCAGCGCCTGCTCGTCCCCCGCCGCAAGTGCGCGCTGGAGGCGTGGCTCCGCGGCGAGCATCGCGACCCGCTGCTGGGCCTCACCGGCCTCACGCGAGGCTTCGCTCAGAGCGGCCTGGAGCGCGACGCCGAGGTGCGCGTCGACTCGGCTCCGCTCCTGCTGCCGGATGGAGTGGGCGAGGACAAGGCCGATGCTCGTGAGTGCGGCGACCAGCAGCACGACGAGCAACGCTGCGGCCCGGCGGCCGACCCGCACCTCGTCCGGGTGACGAGCCACCCCCGCGACGGCGGTAGTGGCGCTCAACGTCTCGCGGGCGTGACGGGGCCCGTAGGCGTCGACTGCGCTATCGCGGTCCCGCCCGCGTTCGCGGCAGTCACGTCGACGCGTATCCAGTGGCCGAGGTCGGCGGTGACGAGGGTGTACGTAATGTCGTCGGCACCATCCACTGTGGTGCAAGGGCCGTTGCCGTTACAGCGCAGCCAAGCGTAGGTGAAGGTGGCGGCGGGATCGCTCCAGATGCCAGGATCGGCGGCCAGCGTCGAGCCGACGGTCGTTTCCCCGCTTAGCGAAGGGGCGCTGACCACCGCGGGTGGAGCGGTCAGCACGACGGGGCCGACGACATTCGAGTCGGCGGTGCCGGTGCCGGAGACGCCGGTCGCGGTCACCTCGACTCGAACCCAGTAGCCGAGGTCGTCGGTGGTGGGGGTGTACGCGCTTCCGGTGGCACCGCCGATCGCGGTGCAGGCGCCGCTGATGTCACACCGCTGCCAGGCGTAGATGAAGGTGGCGGCCGGATCGCTCCAAGTTCCCGGATCGGCGGTCAGCATCGAACCGACGGCCGCGTCGCCGGTCACCGACGGCGGGCCGGTCGAGACCGGCGGGCCAGGGAGGGGATGACTCACGGGTGCGGTCGGTGCGGACACAGCACTGCCGGCACCGCCGGCGTTCGCGGCGTTCACCGCGACCTCGATGCCGAAGCCGACGTCGTTCCCCCTGAGTGTGTACGTCGCACTGTTGGCACCGGCGATCGTGGTGCAGACGCCGCTGCCGTCACAGCGCAGCCAGGCGTAGGTGAAGGTGGCGGCCGGATCGCTCCAGGTGCCCGGATCGGCGGTCAGCGTCGAGCCGACCGTCGCGTCGCCGTCGATTCTCGGCGCGGTGATCACCACCGGCGCGGCCGGCACGACGAGGTTCGTTGGCGCGGAGTAGGAGCTGCTCGCACCGCCTCCGTTCGCCGCGGTGACCTCAACGCGGAGCGAGCTGCCGAGATCGTCGGCGGAAGGGGCGTACGTGGCACCGGTGGCGACGGCGATCGCCGTGCAAACACCAGTGTCGTCGCACCGCTGCCAGACAAACTTGAAGGTCGCCTCGGGATCGCTCCAGCTGCCGGGGTCGGCGGCGAGTTCTGCGCCGACGACCGCGTCGCCGAAGATGGTCGGCATTGCGAACGCCGTGGGGGCGGCCGGAGTGACGGGGCCGACCGCGGCAGAGGCCTTCGACACGCTGACGTCGCCGACTTGCGCGGTTACAACCACGCGTACGAACGCGTCACGGTCGACGCGGCCGAGCGTGTAGGTCGTGCCGTCGGCGCCGTCAATCGGCGAGCAGGAGCCGTTCCCGTCACAGCGCTGCCATGCGTAACTGAAGGTCGCCGTGGCGTCGCTCCAGCTGCCGGGGGCGGCGGTCAGCGTGCTGCCGACGACACCGCGGCCTGAGATCGTCGGCGGCGCGAGCCAGCTGAGAGGCTGGGGTTCTTCCACAGGTTGAGCTGGCGGTGCAGGTTGTGCTGCCGCCGCGGGCTGAGAAGTGGTCGCGTCGGTCGCGGAGGACGTGGAAACCGACACCTGCGCGTGGGTCACGGTGAGGGCCGAGGCGCCTGCCGGTGCTGTGTAGCCGATTACGCCGGCAGCGAGAAAGCGCGGCGCACCTGTGCGCGCACCCGCGAGTGTGCGCACCGCCGTTGTCCGCACCCCGTTCACGCTGATCGCAACCGACCCGTTCGCCTCCGCGGCGACGTCGACGGCAACGCCCGACATCCCGTCGTCCGGGACTTTGGCACCCGTCGGCAGCAGGAGCGCAGTCGCGCGAAGTCCGCCCGCCGGGCTCGTCAGGTAGAGCCGCCGGTTGGGCTGGGCGACGAGCTCGAAGATCACGCTGTGCGCGGAATCGAGCAACTGGAGCAGACGGACGGGTTGCGCGGGCGTCTGGCCTCGCCCGAAGCCGATGACGTCGTGGACGAGCATCCGGCCGCCTGCGGCGCGGTTGCCGAGGTCGAGCAGAGCATAGGCCGTCCGCTCCCCCGCTCCGGACGGCAGCTCTGCCCGTACGAACCCCCCGGAGCCGATGTGGACGCTGCAGTCCCTGCAGGCGCCGTTCCGGACGATGTCGCTGACGATGAGTCCGGACTTGAGCCGGGGCAGCGGTGCGAAGATCGACTGCGAGTTGACCGACGGAATCACCGGCGTCACCGTCACGGTGGCGTCGGTCGATCGAAACAGGCCGCCCCAGAGCACCCCGGCCGCGATCGCGAGCGCAAGGAACGAAGCTAACCGAAAGGCAGCGGCGGACATGTTCAGCTTCTTGGGCGAGTGAGCCCCGAACCCGATGCGGCTCGGGTTCGCTTCAGTCATCGGCAGGACGACCACCAACTTTAAGCGGTGCGCCGGAGGTCGCCACACCCCCATTTGGGGTAAACGGCGGTGGGCGGTACCGGGCGGACGGCCCGCTCGCCTAAAGCCCCTCGTACGTCAATCGCGAACTCCTCGACGCCAGCTCGAAGGCGGCGGCCCGACGCCGGTTCGACCGGCCGGCACAGCGGCGGCGCGTGTCTGACCGTCGACATTGGCAATCTCGTGGCAACCTGCCCTGCCACAGCGAGGGAGCAGCTGTACGCGCCAGCCGAGTAAGGTTTCCCACGCGATGACCGACTACACAATCGTCCCCGTATCCGACGTCCCCGACGCGGCTGCCGAGGTCGGCATGGATCCGGACCACTTCGAGATCCGCTTCATGCGGGAGCCCCTTGGGCTGAGGAACTTCGCGGTCACCTACGAGCGCTTCGGCGGCGGCTGGCGCGCTCCGGAGGGTCACGCCCACAGGCGCGGGCACCGGCACACCGTCCAGGAGGAGGTCTACTTCCTGATCTCCGGCCGGGCTCAGGCGAAGTTCGACGGCGAGGTGGTCGACATCGAACCGTGGACAGCCGTTCGCGTCCCGCCCGAGACAGCGCGGTCGTTCCGCGCCGCCGGCGAGGATGACGCAGTCTTCGTGTCGATCGCGGCTCCACAAGCCGGTTTGGACGACGTCGAGTTCCTGCCCGACTACTGGAAGGACTGAAGCCCACGCGTTCCGGCGGCGTGCCAGGCGAGGCCGAAGGCCTCGAAGCGCTCGACCGCGCGCTCGAGGAGGGTCTCATCCTCCCTGACGAGCCCGAGCGCCCTCAAAGCAAAGGGCTCCAGGTAGGTCCCGGGCTGGCAGGAGGAATCGGCCTCCTTCTCCACGCGCTCGCGCTTCCCGAGCGCCGCGAGCCCGTCTAGGTGGGCGGCCATCGAGCTGAGGTAGAACCAGTTCGAACTCCTCACGGCCGGCTCGCCGAGGAGCGACTCGACTTTTGCCAGGTCGCCGCGACGGAGCGCCAGCTGCAGGCGCGGCGTATCGAGGACGGTTCCGTAACCGGT
The DNA here is from genome assembly GCA_035634675.1 of Gaiellaceae bacterium. GTDB lineage: Bacteria > Actinomycetota > Thermoleophilia > Gaiellales > Gaiellaceae > Palsa-739. The sequence continues at coordinate 2,490 of DASQCM010000164.1, read as the reverse complement.
CATGGCGTTCTCCTCGCCTCGCTCCTCGAGCCGACGCGATTCGGCTTCGTTTCCGAGGTGGGCGTGGGCGAGCGCGCACACGAGCAGTGAGCGGGAGTTGCGAATGCACGGCGTGGCCCGATTCTCAGCCACTGCCTGTTGCACGGCGTCCTGCAACGCGAGGGCCGCAGACCAGTCTCCCAGGAGCTCGTCCAGCTCGAGCACCCCGGAGATGCCATGCAGCCGGTGGTGCGGCGAGAGGGACGCGGTGACCTCTTGCTGGCGGAGCGCGTGCCACCGCGCCTCTTCGAGCTCGCCGCAGGCGACGGCGGGGTTCACGCCCGCCGCGTGTACGAGGGCCTCCGCATCGGGATCGTCAAGATCACGCGCGATCGCGGCGCGCCGCCGGCACCATTCGAGCGCCTGCGGGTACTCGCCGCGAACGAACGCCACGAGTGCCTGTACGTCGTATCCGTACGAGCGCAGGAGCGGCTCGCCAACCCGCTCGGCGATACGGCTCGCTTGGGCGGCATCCTCGGCGGACTTGTCGTAGTCCGAGCAGCACCGTGCGACAAGAGCCTTCGCCCGTGCAGGGCTGTCGGGCTGCGCGTGCTCGAGCGCGCCCGAGATCCAGCCTCCGACCAGGTCGGAAGGAGGAGGCGTTCCCCACATCCCCGCACGCGACATTGTCTGGAAAGCCAGCTCGGCTTGTAGGGCGGCGAGCGACTCGCCATCGTCCGCGAGGGCGATTGCCTCCTCCATCGCGGAGGCGAAGGCCCTGCCGTCGTAGTAGAGGGCGTTCGCGTGGGCGATCTCCTCCCAGATCTCCCGGCGCGCCAGAGGGTCGGCCTCGAGCTCGACCGCGCGCTCGAGCAACGTGACTGCTTCCCGCATCTCGTACCGGCCGGCTGCCAACATCGCGGCGCGCCGCAGCCAGGCGACCGCCCGACCGCGCAGGCGCCTCGCTTCCGCTTCCTCCCCAGGCCACGCGAGATCGACGTCCTCTGGCCGGACGGCTTCGGCGTAGTGGTGCGCGAGTGAGGCGGCGTCCTCGTCCCCACCGCCTCCCTGGGCCTCGAGCCACTCGGCATAGCGCGCGTGCAGCCGCGCGCGACTCGGCGTGGTCAGACTCCCGTAGGCGACGTCCCGCGTTAGTGCGTGCATGAAGACGAGTTCGTCGGCGGAGCCGCGGACGAACCCGCGCTCCGCCAGCGTGTCGAATTGCGATTCGCCTGAAACGAGTTCGCGAACCGCGTCGGCGTCAAAGGTTCGCCCGATGACCGAGGCAGCCTGGAGCACAGCCTTTTCCGCCGGGGCGAGCAGGTCGATGCGTTCGGCGAGCAGCGCCTGGACAGTGTCGGGGACGATCAGACCGTCAGGAATCGCATCCGCCACGCCCCGGTCGGCGAGCATCCGCATGATCTCCTCGACAAAGAACGGATTGCCGTCAGAGCGCCCGACTACGAACGCCCGCACCTCGGGCGCCAGGGCTTCGGCCGCGAGGTGGTCGACCATCCGCAGCGCGTCTCCGGAGGACAGCGCGTTGAGGCTGATCGTCTGGGCGTCGAGCTCGACCTCGTAACGGGCCGTCCCGACCAGAAGGAGCGGGCCCTGAACACGGCGGACCGCCGCGAGCAGCTCGAGAAGCTCGTGCTCGGCCCAGTGCAGGTCTTCCATGAACACTACGAGCGGACCGACCGCGGCGAGTTCCTCCAATCGCTCCACCCACGCCTCGCGCAGTCGCTGGACGACCTCCAGGGGATGCAGCTCGGGGGGAGCCGGCTGGCCCAGCGCGACTCCGAGGATGGGCCATCGCTCGACGAGATCCGGAAGCCCACCCACGACCTCGCCCAGGGGGGAATAGGCGCTTGCTTGCCCGAACGAACGACACCGCCCGATACGTTCAACCGGCGGGGGCCACCGAGTCGCCAGTCCGCGGCGGAACGCACGCACGAGCGTGCTCTTCCCGATCCCTGGCTCCCCCAGGATCATGACGAGAACTGGCCGTTGCGTCTCTTCCACACACGCGTAGGCGGCTCGTACGGCGTCCAACTCCGGCTCGCGCCCGACGAACGTCCCGAGCCGGTCGCGCTCGACGCCCGGCGCAACGATCTCGATCAGGCGGCGGCAGGCGATTCCCTCGGCCTTTCCTTTCGCCTCGATCGTCGCCGCCGGGCCGAACCGGAAGTCGGTGCGTGCGACCGCGACAGTTCGTTCGCCGACCAGGATCTCGCCCGGCTTCGCCCCCTGCTCGAGGCGGGCCGCGACGTTCACCGCGTCGCCGGTCACGAACGAGCTTCCGACCCGTGGCTCGCCGGCGACGACCTCGCCCGTGTTGACGCCGATCCGCAGCCGAAGCGTGTCCCCGAACATTTGCTCGAGCCTGCTGCGCATGGACAGCGCGGCGTGTAGTGCGCGGTCGGCGTGGTCCTCTTGCGCGACGGGGGCGCCGAAAGCCGCCACGACCGCGTCGCCGATGAACTTTTCGATCGTCCCTCCGGCCTCCGCGAT
>DASQCM010000163.1:0-23598 GCA_035634675.1 Gaiellaceae bacterium | reverse complement strand
TGCTGCACGCGCCGCTCCATCCCGTCGGCGTCGGCGTGACGCAGATCGTGACGCTGCCGGGGCAAGCCGTCATCTCGCTCCTGCTCGTCCTCCTGGCCGCCTGGCGGCTCTGGAAGCGAGGACGGACGGAGGCGGCGGTGTGCTGGACGTTGGCGTGGTTGATCGCCGTGGCGGTGGAGATCGTGTTCCGCCACACGCTCACGCGGAACCCGCTCTACCGCCACGGCGTGCATCTCGTCGCGTTCGACTCATCCTGGCCGAGCGGTCACGCATTGCGCTGCGCGCTCGTCGCGGCCGCACTCGCCACAGCGTGGCCGCGCCTGCGGATCCCGCTCGCAATCTGGCTTGCGGCGGTGGTCGTGCTGCTCGAGCTCGCCGGCTTCCACACGCCGACGGACATCGTCGGAGGGCTTCTGCTCGCGAGCGTCGCCCTCGCGGGTGCGGTCGCGTTCTCCAGGTCAGGGTTTCTTCGGCGTCGAACTCTTGTTCCGCCACACGCTGACGCGGCCGGCGCTGTACCGAGACGGTGTGCACGTCGTCGCGTTCGACTCGTCCTGGCCGAGCGGCCACGCACTTCGGTGCACGATCGTCGCCGCTGCACTCGCCACGGCCTGGCCACGGCTGCGCCTACCGCTGGCCGTCTGGCTCGTCGCCGTCCTCGTGCTCCTCGTGCTGGCTGGCTTCCACACGCCCACGGACGTCGCCGGTGGGCTGCTGCTCGCGACGGTCGCCCTCGCGGGCGCCGCTCTTCTGTCGAGATCGGGCTTACTTGGCCGTCGAGCCGCTCTTCGGCGTGCGCGTGCGGGTGCTTGACGCCCGGCGGGTCGGCTTCGCCATCGAGTCGACCTTCTTCTCGAGCGCCGTCAGCCGCTTTTCGATCTCCTCGAAGCCCCGCGTTCGCCGCTGCAGCTCGTCGACCTTGTCGCCGAGCCCCTTGAGCGCCTGAAGCGCACGGTCGGCGCCCGGCGCCTCCGAGAGCCGCTGGATGGCGTCCTCGCTCATGTCGGCCAGCCGGCCCAGCAGGTCCTGTTTCCGCTCAGCCATCGCTCCTCCTCGGTCGGTCGGCCTCGACCATACCGAGAGCGGCGGCGAGAGCGCCGAGCGTCTCGCCCGCGCCGGCGTCGACGACCAGGTCCGCGCGTGAGTCCCAGGGCGTGCCGCCGCGGTTGACGATCGCAAGCGCGCCGCCCGCGGCAAGCGTGTCGCCGGGGAGGGCCGCGACCGGGTGAACCTCGAGCGACGACCCGACCACGAGGAGAAGCCCCGCCTCGGCTGCGAGCCGCTGCGCGCGCTCGATCGCCTCCGCCGGCAGCAGCTCGCCGAACATGACGACGCCCGGCTTGAGCACCTCCCCGCACTCGGGGCACGCAGGCAGGGGCAGCTGCTCGAGGGCGTACGCCATAGGCACCCGGAGGCCGCAGTGGACGCATTCCGCCTCGCGCAGAGAACCGTGCACCTCGACGACCTCGCGCGAGCCGGCGCGCTCGTGGAGGCCGTCGACGTTCTGCGTCACGACGGCACGGATCCAGCCGCGCGCTTCGAGTTCGGCGAGCGCGCGGTGGCCGTCGTTCGGCTCCGCCGCTCCGAGCACGGCGAGCCGGCGCGCGTAGAACTCCCACACGCGCGCGGGATCGCGCCGGAGCGCGTCGATGTGTCCGACCTCGTACGGGTCGTACTGCGCCCAGATCCCCGCGGCGGAGCGGAAATCCGGGATCCCCGACTCGGTGCTGATCCCGGCGCCGGTGAGGACGACGCAGGGCTGCCGCTCACACACCAGCTCCGTCAGACGCGGGGCGCTCATGTCGAGATACTGCACCGCCATGGAGGGCTTCACGTTCTCGGTCCCGATTCGGGTCCGCTTCGCGGATACCGACGCGCAGGGCATCGCGCACAACGCGACCTACCTCGTCTGGTTCGAGGTCGCTCGCGTCGAGTACCTGCGCGCGTTCGCCGGCGGCTACCAGTCGCTCCGCGACCACGGGATCGAGGCGCTCACGCTCGAGACGCACTGCCGCTACCGGATTCCGCTGCGGTTCGACGACGAGCTCGTCGTCCACACACGCTGCATTGCACCTCGCGGCGCGCGCTTCCGCTACGAGTACGCAATCACGCGCGGAGAGGAGCTCGCGGCCGACGGCCACACCGAGCACGCCTGCGTCGACGCCGCGACCTTGCGACCGACCCGCGTCCCCTCGTGGTTCGCGGACGCGATCAGAGCAGCGGAGGCCGCTAGCTCTTCGGCGTGAAGATCTCGCGCGCGATCACGAGCCGCTGGATCTGCGACGTCCCCTCGTAGATCTGGAACAGCTTCGCGTCGCGCATGAGCTTCTCGACGGGGTACTCCTTGATGTAGCCGTAGCCGCCGAACACCTGGACGGCGTCGGTCGTGACCTTCATCGCCGTGTCGGCGGCGAAGCGCTTGGCGAACGAGGAGGCGAGCGTCGCGTCCCGGCCGAAGCCCTGATCAAGCAGCCACGCGGCCTGCCAGCAGAGGAGCCGCGCCGCCTGGATCTCCGTCGCCATGTCCGCGACCATGAAGCCGACCGCCTGGTGCATCGCGATCGGCAGTTCGAAGGTCACGCGCTCCTTCGCGTACTCGCGCGCGTGCTCGTAGGCCGCCTGTGCGACGCCGACCGCGCCGATCGCGGTGCCCGGCCGCGTGAAGTCGAGGGTCGTCATCGCGATCTTGAAGCCGTCACCCTCCTCGCCGAGCAGGTTCTCGGCCGGCACGCGGACGTCGTTGAGCGCAAAGGCGGACGTGTCGGTCGCGCGCTGCCCCATCTTCTCGAGGTGCTTCTCGATCGTGACGCCCGGCAAGTCCATCGGCACGACGAACGCAGACATGCCGCGGTGTCCCTTGGCCGGATCGGTCTTCGCGAACACGACCGTCCACTCGGCGTAGCCCGCATTCGTGATGAACGTCTTCGAGCCGTTGAGGACGTACTCGTCGCCGTCCCGCACGGCGGACGTCCGCAACGCCGCGACGTCGGAACCGGCGCCGGGCTCCGAAAGCCCGAACGAGCAGAGGATCGGCGACTCGATCAGCGGCGGCAGCCACCGTGCCTTCTGCTCAGGAGAGCCGAAGGCGATGACAGGGCCGGCACCCAGACCGTTTGCGGTGATCGAGGTCCCGATGCCCGAGCAGCCCCAGTAGAGCTCCTCGCCGACGAGGATGCCCTCGAAGGTCGAGAGTCCGAGGCCGCCGTACTCCTCCGGGACGTGGAGGTTCATCAGGCCGAGCTCGTGCGCCTGCGCGATCAGCTCGGCGGGGTGCCGCATGTCGGCGTCGCACTCGGCCTCGTGCGGACGGATCTCGCGCTCCGCGAATGCGCGGGCGAGCCGGCGCAGCTCTGTCTGCTCCTCCGTCAAGGCGAAGGAGACGCCTGCCGCCGTGCTCTCGTCGATCGCGACCATTTGAAGGGCCTCCACGGTTACTTGATTGACTGTTCAGTCAAAGATTATGCGTGATCCCCCAGACCGTCTAGATCCGTACGATGCGGGGGTGGCGACGACCGCGAAGAGGACGGAGCTCGACCCGCGCGACTTCCTCGCGCTCGACGCCCTCCTCGACGACGAGGAGCGCGCGATCCGCGACACGGTGCGCCAGTTCGTGCGCGAGCGGATCCTCCCCGAGATCGGCGACTGGTTCGAGCAGGCGATCCTCCCGCGCGAGCTCGCGCAGGAGTTCGGGCGCCTCGGACTGTTCGGCATGCACCTCGAGGGCTACGGCCTGCCCGGCGCGAGCTCGGTCATGTACGGCCTCACGTGCATGGAGCTCGAGGCCGGCGACTCGGGCGTGCGGAGCTTCGTCTCGGTGCAGGGATCGCTTGCCATGTACGCGATCTGGCGGTGGGGCTCGGAGGAGCAGAAGCAGCGCTGGCTGCCGCCGATGCACGCGGGCGAGGCGCTCGGCTGCTTCGGCCTGACCGAACCGGACGCCGGATCCGACCCCGGCTCGATGCGCACGGCGGCGAAGCGCGACGGCTCCGACTGGATCCTCAACGGCACGAAGATGTGGATCACGAACGGCACGATCGCCGACGTCGCTGTCGTCTGGGCCCGCACCGACGACGGCGAGATCAACGGCTTTCTCGTCGAGCGCGGCATGCCCGGCTTCGAGGCGCCGGAGATGCACAAGAAGATGTCCCTGCGCGCGTCGGTCACGTCGGAGCTCGTCCTCAGGGACGTGCGCGTGCCCGAGGAGAATCGCTTCCCGGAAGTTTCGTCGTTGCGGGGGCCACTGTCCTGCCTGAACGAGGCGCGGTACGGGATCGTCTGGGGCTCGATGGGCGCGGCGCGCGCCTGCTTCGAGGCGGCGCTCGACTACTCGAAGGAGCGGATCGTCTTCGACAAGCCAATCGCGGGCTACCAGCTGACGCAGCAGAAGCTCGCGGAGATGGCGCTCGAGGTCAACCGCGGCTCGCTGCTCGCCCTCCACCTCGGCCGGATGAAGGACGACGGGACGCTGCGGCCCGAGCACGTCTCGATGGGGAAGATGGGCAACGTCCGCGGCGCGCTCGAGGTATGCCGCACCGCACGCACCGTGCTCGGCGGCAACGGGATCACGCTCGAGTATCCGCCGATCCGGCACATGAACAACCTCGAGTCGGTGCTCACGTACGAGGGCACACACGAGGTGCATACGTTGTCGGTTGGGAAGGCCCTGACCGGGGAGAATGCGTTCAGGTCATGAATTTCTCGGACCGCATCAAGCGCTGGTGGAATCCCGCCAAGTGGAAGGACGAGCATCCCGAGGTCACCGAGGGCGGCGAAGGTCATCCGCTGTCCGAAGAAGAGCGCGGCGAGGACCGCCACTTGACGAGCAACGTCCGCTTCCCCGAGAGCTCGACGGACTACTCGGACGAGGCCTAGAGCCCCGGCCCGTCGCGGGGCGGCAGGGGACTCTGCGGCAAGCCGTCTCGCGGCTCGCCCTCGTTGTAGTCCGACGGCGCAACGTCGTTCGGGCCGTCGGGATAGAAGACGCTCGCCAGCCGCTGGATCTGCGGGCGACCCGGTCCGAGCTCGTACTGGCCGCCGCCGTACATCCGGATCCCGCGCTCCTCGCACGCCTCGATCGTCTCGAGCATCCCGCGCGTGGTGCCGAAGCGGGACGGCTTGATGTTGAGCCAGCGCGGCTCGAGGGGAAGGTCGTCGAGGTCGCTGAGAGAGTGGATCGGCGCGTCGAAGCTGAGCCGGTCCTCGGCGCCGGCGAGCGTCTCGCGCAGCCCGTCCTCCAGCCAGGCGTCCTCGATGACCACGTCGGGGAGCTCCTCGACGATGGCCCGGTATAGCTCGGGGTCGGGCGCGAGGTCGACGCTCGTGCCGCGGTAGTAGGCCTTCAGGTCGACGACGCGCACGCGGCCGAGCTCGCGCAGGCTGCGTAGGAGCGGCCTGTCCCAGTCCGTCTCCGCGTCGAGCTTGAACTCGAGCCCGGGCGCCACCTCGAGCCACCGCTCGGGCGCGGCGCGCGTCGAGACGACGAAGCGCACAGGCCGCTCCTCGCGGCCGAGGGCCTCGCCGAGGCCGAGCTCGTTCTGCCGGAGCGCGAGGTCGAGGGCCGCGCCTTCGAAAGCCCAGCGGCGGTAGCCCTCTGCCAGCGATTCCTCCTCGCCCAGGCGGCGCGAGAGATCGTCGAGGCTCCAGGTTCCGGCGAACATGAGGCCATCGGGAACGTCGTCGTGGAGCTCGGCCTGGTAGGTGACGTCCTCGCCCTGGCCGGTGACGCCGTCTCCCTCGAGGACGACCGTCGTCGTCACGCGCGTCCAGTCGGACGGGGTCCGGGACTCGCGCCGCTCGAGTGCGTAGCCGTCGACCTTGACCGTCAGTTCCGCGAGGGAATCCCAGAGCGCCATACTGCCGAGCATATGAGGCGGGGCCTGATCGTCACCGCGGTGACCGCGCTGGTGCTCGCCGCGCCGGCGGCGGCCGAGCTGCCGAGAGCCGGAACCCTCGTGCCGGGACGATCGCTCGGCGGCGTTCGTCTTGGCGAGTCTCCGCGCGCCGTCACCGCGGCCCTCGGCCGGTTCCACGGCGCCTGCAGAGACTGCGTGAGTCGAACCTGGTACTTCACGTACCTGCCGTTCGAGCAGCAAGGGCTCGCGGTCGAGTTCGAGAGCGGACGCGTCTCCGGCGTCTACACGCTCTGGCGCCCCGCCGGCTGGCACGCCCCGCACGGCCTCCGTTTCGGCGCAACGCCGCTGGCCGTCCACCAGGCGGTCGGGACGCTGCGCACGATCGGCTGCCACGACTACGACGCGCTCATGCGGGACTCGGCGCACGCCCGCACCGTCTACTACGTCTTCGCCGGGAAGCTCTGGGGATTCGGCCTGTTCCGCCGCGGCGCCGCTGCATGCCGCTGATCGAACTGGAGGACGTCGAGCGCGCGGCGCGGCGGCTTGCGGGCGTGGCGCACCGCACGCCGGTGCTGACGTCGCGGACGCTCGACGAGCGTGTGGGCGCGCGCGTGCACGTGAAGGGCGAGTGCTTCCAGCGCGGCGGCGCCTTCAAGTTCCGCGGCGCCTACAACAAGATCTCCTCCCTCGAAGCGGACGCGCTGCGCCGCGGCGTGCTCGCCTACTCCTCCGGAAACCACGCGCAGGCGGTGGCAATCGCGGCCGGTCTTCTCGGCACGCATGCGACGATCGTGATGCCCGAGGACGCTCCGGCCGCGAAGCTCGACGCGACCCGGGGCTACGGCGCCGAGATCGTCACGTACGACCGCTGGGCGGAGAGCCGCGAGGAGCTCGGCGCTGCGCTGGCCGAGGAGCGCGGGCTCGAGCTCGTCCGGCCGTACGACGACCCGCTCGTGATGGCCGGGCAGGGGACGGTCGCACTCGAGCTGCTCGAGGACACGCCGGAGCTCGACCTCCTGCTCGTACCCGTCAGCGGCGGCGGGCTGATCGCCGGCTGCTCGACCGCGGCGAAGGCGCTCCGGCCCGGGATGCGGATCGTCGGCGTCGAGCCGGAGGCCGGCGACGACACGCGGCGTTCGCTCGCGGCAGGCGAGCGCGTGCGAATCGACGTCCCGCGGACGATCGCCGACGGCCTCCAGGCGAGGGAGCCCGGCGAGCTCACATTCGAGGTGAACCGGCAGCGGGTGAACGAGATCGTCACGGTGAGCGACGAGGAGATGGTCGAGGCGATGGTCTTCCTCTTCGACAGGCTGAAGGTCGTCGCCGAGCCGAGCGGCGCGGTAGGCGTCGCGGCGCTGCTGAGCGGGAAGGTCGACGCGGGCGACCGGTCGGTCGGCGTCGTCCTCTCGGGCGGCAACGTAGGGGCCACCCGTTTCGCCGAGCTCGTTGCTACGTCTCCAGCCCGCGCAGGCTGACCTCGACGAGCGTCTGCTCCGCGGCGGCGACGTCCTCCTCGCCCGAGGGCAGGCGGTCGAGCACCCAGGCAGTGAGCAGCTCGTCGATCGAGCCGTAGACGACGGTCGCCGCGACTCGCGGATCGACCTTCTTGAACTCTCCGCGCTCGATGCCGCGCTCGATCACCCGTGCAATCGAGTTGATCGGCTGCGCGAGGTCGCCGATCCGCTCGGCCAGCTCGGGGCTGCGGCCGAACTCGCGGATCACGACACGGACGACGTCGGGCAGGTGGAGCCACGTGCGCAGGACGATGGCGGTGATGTGGCGGAGCTGGTCGGCGGCGCCCTCGTCTGTCTCCTCCACGCTCGCGATCCGCGCGAGGAGCAGGCTCCAGTTGTCGTGGAAGACCGCTTCGAGAACCTCGTCCTTCGACTTGAAGTAGTGGTAGAGGAGCCCGTGCGCGACGCCGGCCTCCTCGGCGATGTCGCCGACCCGGCTCGCGTGAAAGCCCTTGCGCGCGAACACGCGGACGGCAGCATCGAGAAGCTGCCGCCGCTTCTCCTCACCGGCTACCGCACGCTCGGTCAAGGCCGGCGCACTCTACTTCTTCTCTATCTCCTTCGGCTGCTGGCCGTCGTCCGACTGCGGCGGAGTGACCGCGAGGTTCTGCACGGCGCCGGCAATGCGGCCGACTGCCTGCGAGAGGTCGCTCGGGATGATCCAGAGCTTGTTCGACTCGCCCTGGGCGATCTGCGGCAGCATCTGCAGGTACTGGTAGGCGAGCAGCTCGGGATCCGGCTTGCCCTCGTGGATGGCCCCGAAGACGGTCTCGATCGCCTTCGCCTGGCCTTCCGCCCCGAGCACCGTGGCCTCCCGCAGCCCCTGCGCCTTGAGGATCGCCGACTGCTTATCTCCCTCGGCCCTCAGGATCGCCGACTGCCGCTCGCCTTCGGCCTGGAGAATGGCGGCGCGCTTGTCCCGGTCGGCGCGCATCTGCTTCTCCATCGCGTCCTGGATCGAGGGAGGCGGATCGATCGCCTTCAGCTCGACGCGGTTGACCCGAATTCCCCACTTGCCGGTCGCATCGTCGAGCACTCCGCGCAGCTCCGCGTTGATCTGGTCGCGCGAGGTGAGCGTCTTCTCGAGCGACATCGTGCCGATCACGTTGCGGAGCGTGGTCACGGTGAGCTGCTCGATGCCCTGGACGTAGTTGGCGATCTCGTACGTCGCCGACTTCGCGTCGGTGACCTGGAAATAGAGGACGGTGTCGATGCTGACGACAAGGTTGTCCTCGGTGATGACCGGCTGCGGCTGGAACGAGACGACCTGCTCGCGCAAGTCCAGCAGCGGCCGCACGCGATCGACAAACGGGACGACGATCGCGAGCCCCGGCGTGAGCGTGCGCGAGTAGCGGCCGAAGCGCTCCACGACTCCGGCACGCGCCTGCGGGATGATGCGGACAGTCCTCCATAAGACGATGAGGACGAAAAGGACGACGATTGCGGCGATGATTCCGGCGACCATGCTGGGCTTCAGCTCCTATCTGTACACAAGGGCAGTGGCGCCCTTGATCTGCGCGACCTCGACCTCCGTCCCGACATCGAACGTCTCGTCGGGAACGTAGGAGCGAGCGCTCCATTCCTCTCCACCGATCTTGACCCGCCCACCGTGGCCGTCGACACGCTGGAGGACGACGGCCCGGGCGCCTTCGAGCGCGGCGGCCCCGGTGCGGATCGCGTGCGGCATCGTGAGATGCCTTCTGGCGATCGGCCTCAATAGACCGATCGCGGCGACCGAGCTCGCTCCGAAGACGACGATCTGTAGCCAGACCGCGCCTCCTAGAACGGCGGTGACCAGGGCGGCGGCTGCGGCAAGGGCGATTGGACCCAGGAAGAAGAGACCCGGCGTGAAGATCTCCCCGACGGCGAGAAGGACGGCCACGATGGCCCATGCGATCCAGGCGGGCATACCGAAAGATTACGCCCGCACGTGGAGGGCGGAGAGGAGCTGGTGCAGCGTCTCGATCCGCGGGTCGAAGTCCGGACGGCGCCCGTCACGGTCGAGGAGGATCGCGCGCATCCCGAGCGCGAGCGCGCCCTCGATGTCGTCGGCGATCGTGTCGCCGACCATCAGCGCCTCGGTAGGCCCGACATCCAGCAGATCGAGGACAGCGCGGAAGATCGAGGCGTGCGGCTTCGTGTGGCCGTGGTGGAACGAGCTGATCCCGGCGTCGACGTCGAGCCCGTGGTGGCGGGCGAACTCGCGCACGTCCCGCGCGGAGTTCGAGACGAGTCCGATCCGGAGCCCAGCGGCGCGGAGGGCGGCCACCGTGTCGAGGACGTCGTCATAGAGGTCGAAGTTCTCGTGCCGCTCCCAGCCGCGCGTGATCTCGACGGCGCAGGCGTACGCGGGGTCGGCGTCGCCTCCCATCCCCCGGACGATCCGCTCGGTGAAGCGGAACCAGATCTCGTCGTCGTGCTCGAGCTCTGGATGGCGGCGCAGGTCGACGAGCGCCGCGTCGCGGGCCTCCTCGTAGCGAGCCGGATCGAGGGTCAGGCCGTGGCGCTCGCCGGCGCGGACGTAGCCCTCCGGTCCCAGCTCGGGGCCGGGCCGCGCGAGCGTGAAGTCCACGTCGAAGAGGACGGCTCTCAGCTGATCCACTCGACCGTCTCCATGTGCTCCTCGATGTAGTCGCTGCCGCCGGACCACGCGACCGTCTGCACGATCGTCCAGCCGCGGGCCCGCTCGCGGTCGAGCACGAGCTCGTCGCAGAGCCGGTCGAGGCGGTAGAGGGCCTCCCGCTTCGAATGGCCGAGCTCGAAGCTGCGGACGATCGGCGCAACGGCGAACTCCCGCTCCGCGGCGAGCGGCTTCGGGTCGATGACGAGCCACGGCTCGCGCTCCCCGGCCAGGACGTTCTCGCCGTGCAGGTCCTGGTGGACGAGGACGAGCTCGCCCTGGGTGGCCGCGAGCTCGCCGGCGAGGTCGCCGATCTCGCCGTCGAGGGACCAGTGGGCGACCTCGTCGGCGAGGGTGTGGAATCCGGTCGCGTCCTTCCACAGCCGCGGCAGCAACCCGATCAGGACGCCGAGTGCGTCGTCGGCGCCTTCCGACAGCGGCGTCCCCGGCTCGCAGCGCTCGAGGAGGAGCGCATGCCGCTCGTCGTCGCGGCGGATGAGCCGCACCGCGCCGTCCCCGTCCCAGCGCTCGAGTGCGTCCGCCTCCTGCTCGTCCTCGCGGTGCGAGTGCTGGAGCTTCAGCACCGCGGGAGTCCCGTCGGCGAGCTCGGCGCGCACCACGTAGCCTGCGGCGCCGGGTGGATACGGATCGCCGAGCCGAAGCTCCCAGTCGCGGGCCACGGCTGCGGCGAGCGTCTCGGACATCCCCGCTACCCTATGGCGCGGTCTCGGGGTGTGGCGCAGCCTGGTAGCGCGCTCCGTTCGGGTCGGAGAGGTCCCCAGTTCGAATCTGGGCACCCCGATTTCCTCCTCTCCGGTTGACCCGCAGCGGAACGGCTGCTACCTGTGCGACGAGGATGAATCGCGATCGGTCATACCGGCGGGCAGGTCCGCCGCTTGCCTGTTGCGCGATCGTCCTTCTGTCTGCGGGCTGCGGAGGCCAGCGGCTGTCGGTCAAACGCTCCTACGACCACAAAATGCTCGCCGTGACCCGACGGTACGAGGCGCAGCTGAACCGGGAGGAGAGACCGGTGTTCACAGCACTCGTGCGGAGTGGTCATGCCAAGGCCGAGAACCCCAAGGTCCAGAGGGCGCTGTTGCGCGACCAGGCGCGGACCTACGCGGAGGAGGCCTCCGCGTTCGCCCGCATCAAGCCTCCGCCAGATGCCGTTGCGGAGCACCGGATCATCGTGCGGTCCTACCGCGGAGCCGCCCGCCAGACCGCGGCAATGGTGCCGCGCTCCTCCCCGCACGGACAGCGCCTCAATCCCGCCGCCTTCGATATTGGCTGGCGACAACAGCTCGACGCCGCGATCGCCCGGCTTCGAGCAAAGGGCTATGCGCTCGGCAACCTTGAGGCGGCCCTCCCGCACGTGGTCGTCAACAGCTTCACGATCCACCCGATGCACTAGCTCGTCACGCGTAGGCAGTGCGGAGCCGGCGAAGGTCCTCCGCAAGTCGCGGGCCCAGCTCCGGCCTCCGCGGCAGCGCCATCATGAGCGAGGCGTAGATCCACGAGGCGTAGACGGGAACGCACGCGTCGAGCAGCTCCGCGTCGTGCTCGCCGTATGCCTCGAGGGCTATGCGCGACGGCTCGTGGTCGCGTTCGAGGTCGGTGAGCGCGAGCGCCGCGAGGTCAAACTCCCGCGGGCCGCGGCAGGCCGTCTCGAAGTCGTGCCACAGCGGGCCGGGCAGGCAGTTCCAGAGGTGCGCGTCGCCGTGGACAGCCTGGGCCGAACCTCCGATGCGCCGAGTCCCGAGCTCGCGGAGGAGCTCGACGTCCCAGGAGGGCTCGAGGCCGTCGAGGATCGCGTTCAGATCGTCGGTGTGCAGAGCCGGCAGCTCGACTGGGTAGTCGGCGAGCGCCTCGTGAACGGCCCGGAGACCAAGGCCAGCCGCGGCGGGGTCGACCTCGCCGCTCGGCTCGACGTATTGCCAGAACGCGATCACATGACCGCCGCGGCGGTGCGGGCCGGCAGGAAGCAGGTCGGACGGCGGCACGACCGGCGCGCCCGCCCTCGCCGCATGCGAGGCGACCGCTAGCTCACGGATCACGTCCTCTTCCGGCGGCCCGTCCGGATACGGCCGCCCGCTCGAAACTCGGGCGACGAGCGGAAGCGGGCGGAGATGGACGAGAACATGCCAGGAGTCGCTAAGGACGACCGGATCGTCCGCGCAAAGCCCGTACTCGGCCGCGACCGCCACCGCGGCTGCGACGGCACTCTCGCTCATCCGAAGCCGTACGCGCCCGGGAAGCGCTCGGCGAGGAGGCGGACGAGCAGCGCAACCGGAAGCCCGACAACGTTCTGGTAGTCGCCTTCGATCCGCTCCACGAGTGCCGCGCCCTGCCCCTGGATCGCGTAGCCGCCTGCGCGGCCCTCCCATTCCCCGCTGGCCACGTACCAGGCAAGGTCGCGCGCAGTCAGGCTGCGAAAGGTCACGCGCGTCACCTCGCGGCGCACCTCTTCCCACGCCGGCGTGAGCAGGGCGAGGCCAGAGACGACCTCGTGCGTCCGGCCGGCGAGGCTCTCGAGCATCTGCCCGGCCTCCTCCGGGCCGGCCGGCTTGCCGTAGACGCGGCCGTCGACCACGACTTCGGTGTCGCAGCCGAGCACCGGGCGCCCCTCGGCCTCGGCGAGCACCGAGCGCGCCTTGCCGAGCGCATGGGCGACCGGATCCTCCTCCGTCTCCTCGTAACGGGGCGCGACGACGTCGAACGGGACGCGCAGCATCTCGAGGATCTGCCGCCGCCGCGGCGAGGTGGACGCTAGGAGGATCGGGGGCGAAGGCGGAGCCGCCAAATCTCCTCCGCGGGCCACTTCCTCGCCCACTCGGCCGAGGGCTGGACGTAGTACTCGTGGTCGACGGCGTCGTCGGGTGCGTAGAGCTCGCGGAAGTCGAGCAGCTCGAAGCCGTTCTCCCGCAGGATCGCGAACAGCTCGGAGGTCGGCGGGTGAAAGTCGGTCCCGGACATGTCCCCCTCCTCCCAGTCGGTCCGATAGAGGCCCTTCTGTGGCAGCAGGAGCCGGTCGGTCGCCGGCCCCTCGTCGGGGACACAGAGGATCCGCAGCGTCGAGCCGCGCATGAAGACGAGCTCGCCTCCTGGACGCAGCAGCCGCGCCGCCTCCCGAATCCAGAGTTCGGGGTCGCACCAAATCGAGGCGCCGTACTCCGAGAGGACGAGGTCGAACGACGCGTCGGGGAGCGGGACGTCCTCGGCGTTCGCCTCGACCAACTCGAGCCCGAGGCCGAACTCCTCGTCCATTCGCCGCGCGGTGTCGAGCTGGGCCGGGGTGAGGTCGACGCCGACGACGCGGCGTGCGCCGGCCCGCTTGAGCCAGGCGCCGAAGTAGGCCGTGCCGCAGCCGAGCTCGACCACGTCCTTCCCCGCGACGTCGGGAAGGACGCCGAGCTCCCGCTCCGGCAGGCGCCAATGTCCCCAGACGATCTCCTCCCGCGCCCACGCCTCGCGCGCGGCCCGATCCGTGTACTCGGCGTTGGCCAGCGTCCAGGATGCGCGGTTCCGCGAGACGTACTCGGGCTCCGGCATCACGCCTCCTTGCGCGCGACCCAGATCTCCTCCGCGGGCCACTTCCGCCCCCACTCCGCGGTCACGTAGTCGTAGCGCTCGTGGGTCTCGGCGTCGGCCGGCGCCGGGATCTCGATCAGGTCGAGGATCTCGAAGCCGTTCGCGCGCAGCAGCCGAATCCATTCGCCGTGCGGGAGGTGGTACTCGACCCCCTCTCCCGGCCACTGGAACCGGTACATGCCGAACTGCGGCCGCTGGAGCGTCTCCGTCGTCGGCAGGTCTTCGTCCGGCGAACAGAGGATCGCGAGAGTCGAGTTACGGAGGAAGACGAGCTCGCCGCCCGGCCTGAGGAGGCGTGCCGCCTCGGGGATCCAGCGGCCGGGATCGGCCCAGATCGAGGCGCCGTACTCGGAGACGGCAAGGTCGAACGCGGCGTCCGGAAGCGGGACGTCCTCGGCGAACGCCTCGACGAACTCGAGGCCGAGCCCGAAGCGCTCGTTGCAACGGCGCGCAGTCTGGAGCTGTGCCGGCGTGGGGTCGACGCCGACCACGCGCGCGGCGCCAAGCTTCTTCAGCCAGGCGCCGACGTAGCCGGTGCCGCACCCGAGCTCGACGACGTCCTTCCCCGTGACGTCGGGGAGCGCATGCAATTCGGACTCGGGAACGTGCCAGATGCCCCAGTCGACCTCGTCCTTGGCCCACGCCGCTTCGGCTCGCGCATCGGTGTAATCCGCGTTCGCGCGGGTCCAGGCCTCGACGTTCGGGTCAGCCACCGAACCAGAGCGCGATCTCGCGCTCCGCGGACTCCGGCGAGTCGGAGCCGTGTACGAGGTTGTCCGGCATCGAGGAGGCGAGGTCCCCGCGGATCGTCCCGGGCGCGGCGTTCGCCGGATCCGTCGCGCCGATCGTCGCGCGCAGGGTCGCGATGGCGCCCTCGCCCTCGACCACGAGGGCCCAGGTCGGGCCCGAGGTGATGAACTCGACGAGCTCGCCGAAGAACGGCTTCTCCCGGTGCTCGGCGTAGTGCTCCTCCCCCAGGTCGCGAGGCGCCGTGACGAGCTTCGCCTCGAGGATCTCGAAGCCTCGCGCCTCGATCCGGCCGAGGATCTCGCCCGCGAGCCGGCGGTCTACCGCGTCGGGCTTGATCAGGATGAGACTCTGCTCGATGGCCATCGCTCAGCGCCGGCTCGTGCGCCGGGCACGGCGCGTCCCGAGCGCGGGCGGCGTCCCGGGCTCGGCAGGCTCGATCGCGGTCTCGCAATACGGGCAGATCTGCCAGATCGGCTCGAGCGGAGCGCTGCAGCTCACGCACGCCTGCTTGAGCTTCGTCGTGCAGACGGGGCAGACGAGGTAGCCCGAGTCGACCTCCGCGTGGCAGACCGGGCAGCGGATGTCCGCCGCCATGCGGTCCTCGATCGCCTTGATCTCGAGCTCCCGCTCTCGCACGTCCTCGAGGTACTCGGGCGGGCGGAACAGCATGTAGATGAACGGGCCGACGAAGGGGATGATCAGCGCAACTGCCGTCGCGACGCCGACGAGCACGGGATCCTCCATCCGCCGCCGCGCGTCCTTGTAGGTCCAGTAGCCGAGCGACAGCCAGAGCACGAACGCGAAGAAGGCCAGTCCATTGAGAATGGCGTGCACGAGCCCGGAGTGAACGAAGCTGGCGGCGATCACGACAACATCCTGCCGATCAGTCGGCCTGCAAGGAAGGACTATGGGTCGCGGTCGTCGCCACTGAGATCCGCCAGAAGGTACAGGGAACCCGTCACGAGCAGCGCTCCATCCGCACCGGCGATGTCGAGCGCCAGCGCGCGGGCGGCGACGGGCTCGGGCACCCACTCGACCCGGTCGAAGTGCGCGGAGGCGAGCGCCGCGAGCTCCGGCGCCGGCAACGCCCGGCCGTTCGTGCTCTCCGTCGCGACGAGAGTCGGCCCGAGGACCGACAGCGCCTCGAGCATCATCCCGGGCCGCTTGTCGCGAAGGATCGAGGAGACGACGGTCCAGCCGCCGGGCGGCGCCGCGGGGAGCCGAGGCAGCAGCCAGCCGACGGCGGCGAGGTTGTGGGCGCCGTCCCAGATCTCGAGCGGGCTCTCGCCGCGCCGCTCGAGCCTGCCGGGCAGCGTGACCTCGTCGCCCGCGTGCGGGTCGACCGGCCGGCCGAGGAACGACTCCGCCGCGGCGACCGCGAGCGCGAGGTTGCTGCGGCCGGTGACGACGACAAGGCCCGCTCCGTTCTCTTCCGCGAGCTCGCGCCACTCGGACTCGGCGAGGACGACGGTGCAGCCCGGCTGCACGACCGCGAGCTTCTCCGCCGCGATCGCCTCGCGCGTCTCGCCGAGCACGTCCATGTGGTCGAGCGCGACGTTGGTGAGGACGACGACACGCGTCTCGAGGACGTTCGTCGCATCGTGCCGGCCGCCGAGGCCGGCCTCGACGACGGCGACGTCGACTCCGGCGTCCGCGAACGCGAGCAACGCGGCCGCGGTGAGCGCCTCGAACTGAGTGGCAGAAAAGGCCTCGGCCCGGGGCCTGACCCCGGTCAGGGCGGTTTCGAGGTCGGATTCGGCTCCGTTGAGCCGGATTCGCTCCTGCCACGAAACGACGTGAGGCGACAGATACGCGCCCACGGACAGTCCCGCGTCGAGCAGCAGCGTTTCGGTCAATCGCGTCGTCGTCGACTTCCCGTTCGTGCCGACGACGTGGATCGCCGGAAACCGCTCTTGGGGGTCGCCGAGCCCACGCAGCAGCTCGCGCATCCGCTCCGTCCCGAAGCCGTCCGCCGGCCACGGGCTGAGCGACTCAACCCAGCGCGTCGCGCTCGGCAAGGTACTGCGCCAGCTTCTCGCGCTCGGCGTCCACCGCCTCGGGCGCGGCGTTCGCGACGAACTTCTCGTTCGCGAGCATCCGCTCCGCCCGGTCGATCTCCTTCTGGACACGGGCGCGCTCGGCGTCGACGTCGCCCGCGCCGTCCTCGGTGGGACGGACGACGGCCGCGAAGATGCGCTCCGCATCGCCCGCGAGCTTCGTGCGGACGCGGCTGCGCCGGTAGATCCGGGCGGCGGTCTGCGCGGCATCGATCGGCTCGAAATCGCTCTCGTGATCCTCGGGCTCGGGCCACGGCGCGATGATCAGCCGCGTCTCGCGGGCCGGCAGGTTCGTCCAGATCTCCTCGGTCACGTGCGGCATCACCGGGTGGAGCACCTTGAGCAGCCGCTCGAGCGCCGCGAACGCCGTCGCCCGCACGTCCTCCTCTGCGAGCCGCGGCTTGATCGACTCGAGGTACCAGTCGCAGAAGTCGTCGAAGGTGAGGTGGTAGAGCCGCTCCACGCCGTGCGCGAAGTCGAACGCGGCCAGGTCGGCCTCGAGCTCGGCGCGTGTCGCGTCGATGCGGGCGAGAATCCAGCGCTCCTCCACCGAGGACGGCCGTGCGTCAGGCTCCATGGGGCCGGCCAGCAGGAGGAGCCGGCTCGCGTTCCAGAGCTTGTTCGCCAGCTTCCGGCCCTCCTCGATCGTGCCGAACGAGAAGCGCGGATCCTGGCTCGAGGTCACCTTGAGCAGCCCGTACCGGGTGGCGTCGGCGCCGTACGGGCCAAGGGCGTCCTCGGGCTCGACCGCGGTCCCGTGGGTGCGGCCCATCCTGCTGCCGTCGGGATTCGCGAGATACGAGTGGATGACGGCGTCGTGGAACGGATCGTCGTCCATCAGCTCGAGCCCGGAGAAGATCATCCGCGCGATCCAGAGAAAGATGATGTCGCGCGCCGTGGTGAGCACGCTGCCGGGGTAGTAGCGAGCGAGCTCGGGCGTCTCGTCGGGCCAGCCGAGCGTCGCGAAGGGATAGAGGGCGGAGGAGAACCACGTGTCGAGGACGTCCTCCTCTTGCCGTAGCTCGGCGGAACCGCACTCGGCGCATGCGTCCGGGTCGGTCTCGGCAACGGTGACGTGGCCGTCCGGGCAGTACCAGACAGGGATCCGGTGCCCCCACCAGATCTGCCGCGAGATGCACCAGTCGCGGACGTTCTCCATCCAGTCGAGATAGACGCGCCCGAATCGCTCTGGCGTGAACCGGACGCGGTCCTCCTTGACCGCCGCGATCGCGGGCGCGGCAAGCTCGGTCATCGCGACCCACCACTGGGGGACGACGAGTGGCTCGACGCGGCTGTGGCAGCGCACGCAGTGCCCGACCGAGTGGCGGTAGCTCTCCCGCTTCTCGAGCAGGCCGCGCTCGGCCGCCCAGTCGATCACCCGCAGCCCGGCCTCCTCCTGTGTCAGGCCGGCGAGCTCGCCGGCGGCGTCGTTCATCAGCCCGTCGGGCCCGATCACCGTGAGCTCGGGGAGGTCGTGGTCGCGGCCGATCTCG
Organism: Gaiellaceae bacterium; assembly: GCA_035634675.1. GTDB lineage: Bacteria > Actinomycetota > Thermoleophilia > Gaiellales > Gaiellaceae > Palsa-739. The sequence goes on along the minus strand of DASQCM010000163.1, from coordinate 5,724 downwards.
AAGTCGGTCGGATCGTGACCGGGCGTGACCTTGAGCGCGCCGGTGCCGAACTGGCGCTCGACCCGCTCGTCGGCGATCACGGGCACACGCCGCTCGACGAACGGAACGACGACCTCCTTGCCCACGAGGTCGCGGTAGCGCTCGTCGTCCGGATGGACGGCCACCGCGACGTCGGCGAGGATCGTCGCGGGCCGCACCGTCGCGATCGTCACGTGGCCGGAGCCGTCGGCGAGTGGATACCGGATGTACGACAGCGTGTCGTCCTCGTCCTCGTGCTCGACCTCGAGATCGGAGAGCGCCGTCCTGTCGCGCGGACACCAGTTGACGATCCGGTTCGCCCGGTAGATCCAGCCGCGCTCGTAAAGGTGGACGAACCAGCGGATAACGGCGCGGTAGTAGCCCTCGTCCATCGTGAAGCGCGTGCGGCGGTAGTCGAGCGAGGCGCCCAGCAGCCGGAACTGGCTCATGATGGTGCCGCCGTAGCGCTCGAGCCATTCCTCCGCGTAGGCGTCGAAGCCGTCGCGTCCGAGCTCGCGCTGGGTCTTCCCCTCCGTCGCGAGCTGCCGCCCGATCGCCGCCCACGTTGAGAGACCGCCGTGGTCGTAGCCCGGCTGGAAGAGCGTGTTGAAGCCGCGCATCCGGTGCCAGCGGACGAGCGTGTCCTCGAGCGAGAGCTGAAGGCAGTGGCCGATCGTCAGGGAGCCGGAGATGTTCGGGGGCGGGTGCATGACCACGAACGCCTCGCCGGGCGCGTCGGGGTCGGCCCAGTAGAGACCCTCCTCCTCCCAGATCTTCTGCCAGCGCTCCTCGACGCCCTGCGGTGTGTAGCGCGTTTCCATCGGGCGGATGTCGTCAGGCAGCGACTATGGGGAGACCTTAGCGGGCGCGCGCTTCGGCTGGGGCCAGGAGCCGCCGACCTGCTCGAGGATCGTCTCCAGCATGTCGAAGGAGGAGAGGACGTGCTCGTGCGCGAGCGCCCGCGCGCCCTCGCTGCTGCCGGCGGCGAGCGCCTGCCGGATCGCGCGGTGCTGCTCGGCGTTCTTCGCGTACAGGCCGTCGATCGAGTGGTCGCCGGGCGCCCAGACCGCGGGCCCGGAGAAGGAGCGGCGCGCGCTCTTGGCGAGCTGCTCGACGAGCGGGAGGTCGGCGACCCGGTAGATGACGTCGTGGAAGGCGTGGTTCGCGCGCACCCAGTCCCCCATGACCGCGCGCCTCGCCGCGCCTGGCTCGCGCGCGCGGAGGTCTTTCGAAATCTTGGCGAAGTGCTGCTCGGAGGCCTCGAGCTCCGCGAGATCCTCGGGCGTCATCTTGGCGGCCGCGACCCCGGTCGCGAGCGCCTCGAGCTCCGCGCGCACCATGAACGCCTCGTGTAGCTCCTCCCGCGAAATCGTGCGGACGCGAACGCCACGGTTCGGCACGAAGGAGACGAGCCCGAGCGCCGCGAGCCGCCGCAGCGCCTCACGGATCGGCGTGCGCGAGACGTCGAACTGCTCGGAGAGCTGCTCCTGGCGGAGGACCGTCCCCGGCTCGAGTTCTCCGGAGACGATCGCCTCCTCGATCACGAGCGCGATGTCGTCGGCCTTGGTGCTGTCGAGGGACATGCGGCGAGTGTACGCCGCTCCTCGCGGCTACTCGTTGTCGTGGTCGCGCTCGCAGAAGTCCGGGCAGGTGCACTCGGCCAGCTCGGCCGTGCAGGGCGCGTCGGCGTCCGGCAGCTCGACCTGCTCTTCTGTCGCGATCATCGTCTCGCTCATTGCACTCCTCCTCGGTCGAGGTGTTCGTAGGCGGGCAGGGTCAGGAAGTCCTCGAGCTCATTGCCGAGCGCGACCGTGGCGAATAGCTCCTTCGCCTCGTCGCCGGCGTCGACGACCTCGATCTCGTCCCGGACGCGCCGCTCGTCGACCCGGCCGTTGCGTACCCACTGCCAGATCTGCGAGCGGGAGATCTCGGCGGTGGCGGCGTCCTCCATGAGGTTGTCGATCGCCGCGGCGCCGACGCCGTGCAGCCACGAGTCGAGATAGCGGACCCCGACGGAGACGTTCGTGTGCACGCCCGCGTCGGTGATCTCGCCCGGCGTGTCCGGGATCGACAGGAGCGCCGCCTCGTCGGGCGTGACGTCCTCGCGCAGCCGTTCCAGTTGGTTCGGGCGCTCGCCGAGCGCGCCGTCGAAGACCTCGGTGCAAACCGGCACCAGGTCCGGGTGTGCCACCCAGCTGCCGTCGAAGCCGTCACCCGACTCCCGCTCCTTGTCCTCCCGCACCCTGGTGAGTGCGATCTCGTTCGCCTCGGCGTCCTTGCGCGACGGAATGAACGCCGCCATGCCGCCGATCGCGTGGGCGCCACGGCGATGGCAGGAGCGGACGAGCAGCTCCGTGTAGGCGCGCATGAACGGCACCGTCATCGTCACCTGCGCGCGATCAGGCAGCACCCAGTCCCGCGTCCGGAACTTCTTGATCGCACTGAAGATGTAGTCCCAGCGGCCGGCGTTGAGCGCGCAGCCCCAGTCGCGCAGCTCGTAGAGGATCTCCTCCATCTCGAAGGCGGCGAGGATCGTCTCGATCAGGACGGTGCAGCGGATCGTCCCGGGCGGCAGGCCGAGCTCCGACTCGGCGAGCTCGAAGGCGTCGGCCCACAGGCGCGCCTCGCGGTGGGACTCGAGCTTGGGGAGGTAGAAGTACGGACCGGCGCCGCGCTCGACCTGCTCGCGCGCGTTGCCGGCCATATGGAGCCCGAAGTCGAAGAGCGACGCCGAGACCGGCTCGCCGTCCACGAGCACGTGACGTTCGGGCAGATGCCAGCCGCGCGGCCGGATCAGGAGCGCCGCGATCTCGTCGTTGAGGCGGTACGTCTTGTCCGGGGTCTCGAGCGAGATCAGCCGGCGGACCGCGTCATGGACGTTGCGCTGCCCCTCGACGACGTTCGTCCAGGTCGGCGAGCACGCGTCCTCGTAGTCGGCCATAAAGACGCGGGCGCCCGAGTTGAGGGCGTTGATCATCATCTTCCGCTCGACAGGGCCGGTGATCTCGCAGCGGCGGTCGCGCAGGTCGGCGGGCGCCTCGGCGACGCGCCACTCGGCTTCGCGGACGTCCCTCGTCTCCGTGAGGAAGCGCGGGACGGCTCCGGCGTCGAGCTCCGCCTGGCGGTCCCGCCGCCGCTCGAGCAGCTCGAGCCGGCGCGGATTCAGCTCGCGGTGGAGGCGCGCGACGAGGTCGAGCCCGTCGGGCGTGAGGACGTCCTCGTCCGCCGGCGCCAGGATCTCCACGTCGGCGAGCGTGCTCACACGGGCTCCTTCGTGAACTGCGCCTCCTCGGTCGAGCCCTTGAGGGCAAGCGTCTCGCTGTCGGGCGCGACCGCCTGTGTGACTAGGTCGAAGTAGCCGGCGCCGACCTCGTGCTGGTGGCGCGTCGCCGTGTAACCGAGCTCCTCGAGCTCGAACTCGCGCTGCTGGAGCCGGACGTACGCCGGCATCTGCTCCTCGGCGTAGCCGCTGGCCAGCTCGAACATCGCCGCGTTGAGCGAGTGGAAGCCTGCGAGCGTGATGAAGAGGAAGCGGTAGCCCCAGTCACCGAGCGTGTCCTGGAAGGCTGCGATCTCGTCGTCGGAGAGGTGCTGGCGCCAGTTGAACGAGGGCGAGCAGTTGTACGCGAGCGGCTTGCCCGGGAAGCGCTCGTGGATCGCCTCCGCGAACTCCCGTGCCTCGCCGAGATCCGGCGTCGAGGTCTCAAACCAGACGAGGTCCGCGTACGGCGCGTAGGCGAGGCCGCGCGAGATGGCGGCGTCGATCCCATCCCGGACGCGGTAGAAGCCTTCCGCGGTCCGCTCGCCGGTGACGAAGTCGCGGTCGTACTCGTCGACGTCGCTCGTGAGAAGAGCGGCCGAGAGCGCGTCCGTCCGCGCCACGAGGACGGTCGGAATCCCGCAGACGTCGGCGGCGAGCCGTGCTGCGTTGAGCGTCCTGACGAACTGCTTCGTCGGCACGAGCACCTTGCCGCCGAGGTGGCCGCACTTCTTCTCGGAGGCGAGCTGGTCCTCGTAGTGAACGCCGGCGGCGCCCGCGTCGATCATCGCGCGCATCAGCTCGTAGGCGTTCAGTGGCCCACCGAAGCCCGCCTCGGCGTCGGCGAGGATCGGCGCGAGCCAGTACGTGCCGTTCCGGCCTTCGGCCCAGTCGATCTGGTCGGCGCGGAGGAGGGCGTTGTTGAGGCGGCGGACGAGGGCCGGCGCGCTGTTCACCGGGTAGAGGCTCTGGTCGGGATACGTCGCGCCGGCGAGGTTCGCGTCGGCGGCGACCTGCCAGCCGGAGAGATAGATCGCCTCGAGGCCGGCCCGGACCATCTGCACGGCCTGCCCGCCGGTGAGCGCACCGAGTGCGCGGGCGGGCCGGTCGGCCTGGATCAGCTGCCAGAGGCGTTCCGCTCCGAGCCGCGCGAGCGTGCGCTCCTCGACGACGGAGCCGCGCAGCCGGACGACGTCCTCGGCCGAGTACGTCCGCTGGATCCCGCTCCAACGGTCGTCCGCCCGCCACTGCGTCTCGAGTTCCTGCGCCGCGTCCCCAATCATCTCGCCTCCCCTGTTTGATTTCGGATCCCAAAACTACCTTAGACCGCCGTCGTTACGCCTGCAAGGGCGTAATGACCTCGATCTAGGATCCAGGTTAGAGCCGGTAGTACCGGTAGACGACGTCGGCGACACAGACGGGCTTGTCGCCGCCCTCGCGCTCGATCGTCGCCGTCATCGTGACCTGCCGGCCCCACTCCTGCTCGTCGACCTGGGCGACGACGAACGAGCCGCGGACCCGCGAGCCCGAAGGCACCGGAGCCGGGAACCGGACTTTGTTGAGGCCGTAGTTGAGCGCCATCCCCGCGCCGGGCTCGTCGTGAGGCAGCACCTCGTACGACATCTGCGGCAGCAACGAGAGGGTGAGGTATCCGTGGGCGACGGTGCCGCCGAACGGCGTCTGGGCCGCCATCTCGGGATCGACGTGGATGAAGTTGTGGTCGCCCGTCGTGTCGGCGAAGGCCTGGATCTTCTCCTGTGGCACCTCGATCCACGACGAGGGCCCGAACTCGGCCCCGGCCTCGATCGCGCTCATGCGGAAAACCCTACGCGGTCTGCTCGACCTGTTCGTCGGGCTCGTCGCCCGCATCCGCGCCGCCGCTCGTGACGAGCGTCGGGCGGATGCCCTGCGCGATGCACTCCTTCGTGATCACGCACTTCGTGACGTCGCGCCGCGACGGCAGCTCGAACATCACGTCGAGCAGCGCGCCCTCGATGATGGAGCGCAGCCCGCGCGCGCCGGTCTCGCGCTCGAGCGCGCGGTCGGCGATCTCCCACATCGCGTCGTCGGTGAATACGAGCTCGATCCCGTCGTAGCCGAAGAACCGCTGGTACTGCTTGATGAGCGCATTCTTGGGCTCCTCGAGGATCTGCACGAGGTCCTCGCGTCGCAGCTGGTGCACCGCCGAGATGACCGGCAGGCGTCCGATGAACTCCGGGATCAGTCCGAAGTTCAGGAGGTCCTCCGGCATCACGTCGGCGAGCAACTCCGACGACTCGACGTCGTGCTTCGAGCGGATGTCTGCCCCGAAGCCGAGGGCGTTCTTGCCGATCCGCTTGGAGATGATCTTGTCCAGCCCCGCGAACGCGCCGCCGCAGATGAAGAGGACGTTCGTCGTGTCGATCGAGAGGAACTCCTGGTGCGGGTGCTTGCGGCCGCCCTGCGGA
>DASQCM010000162.1:0-9379 GCA_035634675.1 Gaiellaceae bacterium | reverse complement strand
CAAGGTCACCGCCGTCCACAAGGCGAACATCATGAAGTTCACCGACGGGCTCTGGCTCCGCGTCGCCCGCGAGGTCGCCGCCGAGAACACCGACATCGAGTTCGACGACCGGATCGTGGACAACATGTGCATGCAGCTCGTGCAACGGCCCGAGGAGTACGACGTGCTCGTGCTGCCGAACCTCTACGGCGACGTCCTCTCCGACCTCGCTGCCGGGATGATCGGCGGGCTGGGCGTCGCGCCCGGCGCGAACTACGGCGAGACGGTCGCGGTCTTCGAGCCGACGCACGGCTCGGCGCCGAAGTACGCCGGCCAGAACAAGGTCAACCCGATCGCGCAGATGCTGTCGGGCGTCCTCATGCTCCGTCACCTCGACGAGCTCGGCGCGGCCAACCGGCTCGAGCAGGCGATCGCCGCCGTCATCGCCGAGGGAGAGAGCGTCACCTACGACATGAAGCCGAGCCGCGACGACCCGACGGCAGTCGGGACGAGCGAGGTCGCGGACGCGGTGATCGAGAAACTGGAGGCCGAGGTAGCCGTATGAGACGGAAAGTCACGATCGTGGGAGCCGGCGCGACCGGAGCCACCGCCACGCACATCCTCGCGGCGCGCGACTACGCCGACGTCGTCCTGACCGACATCAAGGAGGGCCTGCCGCAGGGCAAGGCGCTCGACATCAACCAGATGGGCCCGGTGCTCGGCTTCGAGCCGCAGATCACGGGGACGAACGATTACGAGAAGACCGCAGGCTCCGACGTCGTCGTGATCACGGCCGGCCTGCCGCGCTCGCCCGGAATGTCGCGCGACGACCTCGTGACCACGAACGAGAAGATCGTCGGCTCGGTCACCGAACAGATCATCGCCCAGAGCCCCGACTGCACCATCGTCGTGCTCTCGAACCCGCTCGACGCCATGTGTCACGTGGCCAAGAGCGTCTCGGGCTTCCCGAAGGAGCGCGTCTTCGGCCAGGCCGGCATCCTCGACACCGCGCGCTTCCGCACGTTCATCGCCTGGGAGACGAAGGCCTCCGTTCGCGACGTGCAGGCGCTCGTGCTCGGCGGCCACGGCGACCAGATGGTGCCCGTCGTCTCCGCGGCGACCGTCGGCGGCGTGCCGCTGCGCAAGCTCGTCTCCGAGGAGCGCATCCAGGAGATGGTCGAGCGCACCGCCAAGGGCGGCGGCGAGATCGTCCAGCTGCTCGGCACGTCCGCGTGGTACGCGCCCGGGGCGGCGGTCGCAGAGATGGTCCACGCCGTCCTCCTCGACCAGAAGCGCGTCCTCCCCTGCACCGCCTACCTCGAAGGTGAGTACGGGATCGACGGCCTCTACATCGGCGTGCCGGTCAAGCTCGGCGCCGGCGGGATCGAGGAGATCGTCGAACTCGATCTCTCCGACGAGGAGCGGGAGGCACTCGACCGGAGCGCCGAGGCGGTGCGTGATGTCGTCGGCGTCCTCTCCAGCTGATGTGACTCCGATCGAGACGATCGAGAACCGGTTCTCGGGGCGCGACTACCTCGTCGAGCTCGGCGCGCCGGAGTTCACCTCGATCTGCCCGCTCACCGACGCGCCCGACTTCGGGGAGCTCACGATTCGCTATGTCCCCGACGCGAAGCTGTTCGAGCTCAAGTCCCTCCGCGACTACCTGACCTCGTTCCGCGAGCGCAAGATCTTCCAGGAGGAGGTCGTGAACGAGGTGCTCGAGCAGCTCGTCGAGGATGGGGCCCCGCGCTTCGTCGAGGTCGAGGGCGAGTTCGCCGCGCGCGGCGGGATGACGACGCGGGTCGTCGCGAGCTCCGGCGAAGTACCGGAGTCGTGGACCTCGGACTGAGCGGCCGCACCGCGCTCGTCTGCGGCGCGTCGTCGGGGCTCGGGCTGGCGAGCGCCGAGGCGCTCGCGGAGGAGGGTGCGAACCTCGTCCTCTTTGCGCGCCGAGGCGAGGACCTCAAGGGACATGCGCAGCGGCTCGGCGGCGTCGCGGTCGCGGGTGATGTACGCGACGACGCCGACCTCGAACGCACCGTGTCGACGGCGGTCGAGCACTTCGGCGGCCTCGACGTGCTGGTCTGGAACGGCGGCGGCCCGCCACCGGGAGGCGCCAGGGATGCCGACGACGCCTCGCTCGAGTCGGCCTACCGACTCCTCCTCCGCCCGGCAGTGAGGCTCGTGCGCCTCTGCCTCCCGCACCTGGAGCGAAGCCCGGCGGGGCGCGTCGTCGCGATCACCTCGCTTGCAGCGCAGGAGCCGACGACCCACCTCGCTCTCTCGAACACCTTCCGCCCTGCCGTCACGGGCTGGCTGAAGACGTTGAGCCGTGAGGTGGGCCCGAGCGGCGTCACCGTCAACTGCGTCGCCCCCGGCCGGATCGCGACGGCGCGGCTCGACGAGCTCTATCCCGACGGCCCGAGCGAGGAACAGCTCGACGAGATAGCGCTGCACCGATGGGGAAAGCCGCGCGAGTTCGGAGACGTGGTCTGCTTCCTCGCCTCCGAGCGCGCGCAATACGTGACGGGCCAGACGCTCGTCGTCGACGGCGGAATGAAGCGGGCTCTGTTTTGAGGCGACACGTCACACCCTGGCGCGTCGCGGGCGGGATCGTTGCGGTCCTGCTCGGGACGATCGTGATCCTCTTCAGCATCCCGTCAGACAAGTTCCTCCTTCTTCCGGACGTGGCCCATCCGGTCGCTCCGCTCGTCCGGGTCCAAGGCGCACGTCCGCAAAAGCCCGGCACGCTGTACTTCGTCGACGTCGTGGAGAAGAAGGCGAGCGAGCTCGAGGCTCTCTTCCCCTGGCTCCACAAGCACGCCTCGCTCGAGCCCGCGGGCGCCATCGTTCCGCCCTGCTCCACGGAGCAGGAGGCTACGCAAGCTCAGCTCCAGGAGATGGCCTTCTCCCAGCGGGTTGCGGCCGCCGTGGCCCTTAAGCGCCTCGGCTACCACGTCGTCGTCAAGCCGACCGGCGTGGTCGTCTCGCAGCTGATTGCCGGGACGAACGCACCCTGCAGGCTCCAGCCGATGGACGTGATCACCGCAGTCGACGGCACGCCGACCCCCACCGTCCAGACTCTCCACGAAGTCCTGGGCCGCGTGAAGCCGGGCGCCGTCGTGAAACTCCGCATCCATCGTGGCGCACGGCTGTTGACGGTGCCCATCAAGACGGTTGGGATCCAACAGGAGCCTGGCCACGCGTTCGTCGGCTTCGCACCGAACCAGGCCGCAATGATCAAACTGCCGATTCGCGTCTCGATCGACGCGTCAGGCATCGGTGGCCCGTCGGCCGGCCTCGCGTTCGCGCTCGAGGTCATGCAGAAGCTCGGGCACAACGTGCTCCGGGGCCATCAGGTCGCTGCGACCGGCGAGATGGAGCTCGACGGCACGGTGGCGCCGATCGGGGGCGTCAAGCAGAAGACCTTCGGCGTGCGGGAGTCCGGAGCCGACATCTTCCTCGTCCCCGCGGGCGAGAACGCGAAGGAGGCACGGCGCTACGCCGGGCCGGTCCGGGTCATCCCGGTCCACAGCTTCGCGCAGGCGTTGCACGCACTGGCAACGCTGCCGCGAGCGCAGTAGAGAAGCATCGGCTTCCGACCCTTCGAAACTGCCGGAAATTCGTCAGTTTTCGTCTGCGACAACGCTTGCCTCAGCCGTTTCTCGCCCTATGATCGCACCTTCGAGAGCGGCCCTGATTTCCTAGAACAAAGAAGAGGATGAGCAAACGATCTACGCCAACGTGCGCTGATTGCTATTTCCGGCGCGCCGGACTCTGCGCCCTCCCCGGCGAGGCGATCTGCCCGACGTTCCGTGCCCAGGCGGTCGGGCAGCTCGCCCCGCCTCCGCAGCCGCGGCTCGTGCCGCGCTCGCTCACGGCCACCGCCGCCGCCTAGCCGTAGGATTTCAGCGTGCGGTTTTTTCGCCGCCCCCGCATCGACACCGACGAGGTCTCGGATCGCTGGCAGCCGCGGCTCTATCTGCGGCTGATCGTCCTGGGGCTTCTTCTCGCGTACGCGATCGGCTTCGTGCTCGAGAACCGGAAGCAGGTGCACGTCCACTTCGTGCTCACCTCGGCGCACGTGTCGCTCGTCTGGCTGATCCTGCTCGCGCTCGGGGTCGGCGTGCTCGGCGGGATTTTGCTCGGGCAGCTAGAGCGGCGCCGGCGCCGCCGCTCGAACCAATCCTCCTAGCAGGGCCATGCCGTCGGAGATCTCGTCCGGCGAGACGAAGCTGAACGCGAGCCGCAGGGACCGCTCACCACCCCGGCCGCCGGGATAGAAATCACTCCCCTTGACGAAGGTCACGCCTGCCTCCTCGGCCTCCGGCAGCAGTTCCGCTGCGAGCGGCCCGGATGGAAGATCGAGCCAGACGAAATATCCGCCTTCGGGCTGCGTCCAGCTCGCGTCCCCCGGCAACTCGCGCGCCAGCGCGCCGAGCATCGCGTCGCGGCGCTCGCGGAGCAGCCCATTCACGCGTTCGAGGTTCGGCTCGAACTGGCCGCTGCGGGCGAACTCGAGCACCGTGGCTTGCGAGAGATACGGCGGTGAGATGTAGGTCGAGACGGCGAGCGCCTCGACTTCCTTGGCGAGCTCCGACGGGAGGACGAACCACCCGACTCGCAACCCGGGCGCGACGGTCTTCGAGAAGGACGAGGCGTACGCGACGTTCTCCCCCTCAGCGAGGTCGAACACGCTCGGGAGTGGCTCGCCCTCGTATCGGACGAGCCCGTAAGGGTCGTCCTCGAGCACGAGCAACTCGCGCTCGCGGGCGAGCTCTGCAAGCCTGCGGCGCCGATCGAGAGAGAGCGTCCGGCCGCTCGGGTTCTGGAACGTCGGGATCGTGTAGAGGAAGGCGAAATCCCCCTCCGGCAACTCTTCGGGGAGAAGACCCTCCTCGTCCATCGCCACCGTGACGACTTCGGCGCCGAGCCGCGCGAGGATCTTGAGCGGCCGGTCGTAGGTCGGCGCCTCGACGAGGACGCGCTTGCCGCGGGCGAGCTGCTCGGCGAGGAACACGAAACCCTGGAGCGACCCGCTCGTGACGATGACACGTCCCGGCTCGACGCCGTGCCGCTCGGCGAGCCACTCGCGCAGCGGGCCGTAGCCGCCGCCGGGGCCGTAGCTGAGGATCGTGCGGCCGTCGCGCTCGAGCGCAGCCCGGGCGCACTCCGCGAGTTCCTCGACGGCGAGGCACTCCGGCGCGGGGACGCCGCGGGCGAACGAGATCATGCCTCGAGACTAGCTACGAGCCCGGCGCGCAGTTCCTCGACGTTCGCGACGCCGACCGTGTGTCCCTTCGCCTCGTAAAAGGCCCGCGCCTCGGCGAGCGCGGACAAGGCCTCGTCCCGCTTGCCGGCGGCGCTCAGGACGATCGCGAGGTCGCGATACGAGTCGGCCTTGTGCGCCAGGGCATCGGTCGGGTCGCCCCAGGCCACGGCTTCGCGCCCGAGCCGCTCGGCTTCGGCATGCTCGCCACGACGCGAGAGAACCTTGGCCCGCACCTGCAGGATGAGCATCTGCGTGATCACGTCGTCAGGTGCGCCGGCCTCGTCGGCCGTCTCGGTCATCCGCCATGCCTCATCGTCGCGCCCGAGGCGGTAGAGCGCCTCGGCGGCGTGCCCCGCAACCGTGGAGAGCCAGCCGCGCTCTCCGAACTCCCCGAGATCGGCCACGCCTTTGAGCCCGGCTGCGAGCGCAGCCTCCGCGTTCCCCGCGCTGAGCTCGACCTCTTCCTCCTGCATCGAGATTCCGGCTGCCAGGAGTCCCTGGCCGTGCTCCTCGGCGTAGTCGAGCCCCTCGCGGACCAGTTGTCGCGCGACATCGAAGTTCCCGCGCATCGCCTCGAGCTGCCCGCTCATCGAGAGGACGTAGGCGTCCAGTGCGCCGCTGGTGGACATGAAGGCGAGCGCCTCTTCGACCGGGAACGGGCCATAGAGCCGCGGCGGGACCGCAAACAGCCGCGCTTCGCGAATGACCGCCGGGTCGCCGGACCGCTCCGCGTGCTCGAGGGTGCGATCGGCCGCATGAGCCATGGCGCGCCACTGAAGGCGACCCAGCTCGGCCCTGGCGATCAGCGACCAGGCGTCGGCGAGGCCGCCGTCGTCTCCGAGCTCCGTGAAGACCTCGATCGCCTCTTCGGCTACCGGCTGTAACTCCTCGACCGTGACCGACCGAGCGTTGAAGACGAGGACCCCTCGCAGCACCATGCCTCGGTGCTCGGCGCCGCGATCCCCCGCCGCCCGGGCGTGGTCGATCGTCGCGTCGGCGATCGCAATCGCACTATCCAGGTCGCCCGACTGGTGCAGGGCGCGCATTGCATTCAGCTCGAGCGACAGGGGCCGCAGCTCCGGAGGCAGAAGCCTCCGAGCCCGCTCGAGTAGCGCGATTGCGGCGCCGACGTCGCTCCGTGCAAGAGCCCGCTCGCCGGCGGCCTCGAGACGCTCGGCTGCACGGCCCGCGAGGTCGTGCGTTTCCTCGCCGCCGAGCCCGAGCTCGACGCGGTAGCCATATGCCTGCTCGAGGTGGTAGCCGAGGATCTCGTCGAGCTCGATCAGATCGGAGCCGTGCGCTTCGAGCCATGCGGCGAAACGCTCGTGCAGCTCTGCTCTTGCCGCCTTCGGGAGCCCGTCGTACGCGGCATCGCGGATCAGGAGGTGGCGGAAGCGGAAGGCATCGTCGCCGAGCAACTGGGTCCGGTCAGGCCGCACCAGCTCTTTGCGGACGAGCGCCATCAGTGTCGTCGGGACATCCCGCTCCTCGGGCGCGAGCGCCTCCACGCCGCCGCGGTGGAAGATCTTGCCCTCGACCGCTCCCCGCTCGAGCACGCCGCGCTCCGACGGGTCGAGTTGGTCGAGCCGCGCGGCGAGCAGCGCCTGAATCGTGGGCGGGACGACGACGTCGCCGTTCGGCGACTCCGCGACCATCGCGAGCATCTGCTCCACGAAGAGCGGGTTGCCCTCGGCGGCCTCGCGGATACGCGCGCGGAGCGGCTTCGCGAGCTCCGCGTCCCCGAGCAGCCGTTCGATGAGCTCGTCCGTCTCCTCGGACGTGAGCGGCTCGAGCAGGACCGTCGTGGCATTGAGCTTGCCGCCCGCCCATGTGGAGCGCCGGTCGAGCAGCTCCGGTCGCGCGATGCAGACGAGCAGGATCGGCGCGTCGCGGCTCCAGTCGACGACGTGGTCGACGAGGTCGAGAAAGGTCGGCTCCGCCCAGTGGAGGTCGTCGAAGACGCAGACCACGGGGGACGCCTCCTCGAGCAGCTTCCGGAAGGCCCAGGCGATCTCGTCCGCGGTCGCCGGCTCGTCCGACTCGCCGAGCAGCGACGCGATCGCGACCGCCGCACGCGGGTCGGATGGGCGTCGACCGAGCTGGAGCACGACCTCGACGAGCGGCCAGTACGTGATCCCCTCGCCGTACGAGAGGCAGCGCCCTCGTACGACAGAAACGTCCTCGACCGCGCCCAGAAACTCGGCCGTCAGGCGCGACTTGCCGACCCCCGCTGCGCCCAGGATCGTGAAGAGGTGGCTCCCGCGTTCGGAGCGAACCCGCTCCCAGGCGTCGTCGAGCGAGCGGCGCTCGCGCTCGCGGCCCACGATCGGAGTGTCGAAACGGCGCCGGGCTTCGCCCGATGCCGACAGGAGGGGGAAGGCGGCGACCGGCTCGGACTTGCCCTTCAGGTCGAGCCGCCGCTCCTCTCCGAGCTCGACCGCGTCGCGGACGAGCCGCACCGTCTCCCCGCCCACCAGCACCTCGCCGGGCTCTGCGGCCTGCTCGAGCCGCGCCGCGACGTTGACCGCGTCGCCGGTCGCCAGCCGCTCCTCGGTGCCGGTGACCACCTCGCCGGTGTTGACGCCGATGCGGCCGCGGATCCCGAGCTCTGGCAGGGCGTCGCGCATCTCGACCGCCGCCCGGCAGGCCCGCAGCGCGTCGTCCTCGTGGACTACCGGGACGCCGAACACCGCCATCACGGCGTCGCCGACGAACTTCTCGACGGTGCCGCCGTGGCGCTCCACCATCTCCTTCATCCGCACGAAATAGCGGGCGAGGAGCGCGCGCAGCGCCTCGGGATCGGTCGACTCCCCCAGCTCGGTCGAGCCGGCCACGTCGCAGAAGAGGACGGTGACCGTCTTGCGCTGCTCGCGCGGGGCCGCCGCAGGGGCCACCGGCGCGCCGCACTCGAGGCAGAACTTCGCGCCCTCGGGAAGCTCGTGCCCACAGGCCGCGCAGACGGTCATGCCGCGAGGCTACTACCGAAGCGGGCTACCGCGGCAATTCGCGCTGCTGGGTGCGCAGCGCGCCGATGATCTCGCTGTAGCTGCCGCGCAGGTCGCTCGGGACGTGCCAGACGTCGACCGTGCCGAAGAGCGCAATCACGCGCACACACACGACCGGAGCGTCCGTGCCGGCGGCCTCCCGGCCCCACTGTCTCCGGTGGCCGAAGACCGTCAGGCCCGTCACGTCGACGCCGACGTGCTCGGGGACGTAGATGTCGACGTTCCCGAAGAGCACGAACAGGTAGGCATCCGTCACGAGGCCCGCGATCTCTGCCTCGCGGAGGTCGAGATCGACGTCGGCGAAGCCGGAGACCACTGCGCTTCTACGCCCCAGTCTCAGCCTCCCGCGACGGACGATGTGGGCGAAGAAGCCGACCGTCGCGCGGACCGGATGGAGCATCCGCCGGCCGCCTGCGGCTACCGGCAACGACGATCTGGCCGCTTCGAGATCGCTCACCGTGCCGGCGCGATAGGCGAGCTCGACGCGCTCCGAGAACTCCTCGAGTGTGAGCCGCCCCGCCACGAGATGCTCGCGGAGCTCCAGTGCCGCCCGCTCGCGCTCGTCGTCCGAGGCACGGGTCGAGTCGTCGTCCACGACTAACGCAAGCGCGCGGCAACCAGCTGCGCGACCTCGGTCGGCGTCGTGCCGACCTCGATCCCGCGCGCCTCGAGCGCCTCCTTCTTCCCCTGGGCCGTGCCGGAGGAGCCGTAGATGATTGCGCCGGCGTGGCCCATGGTCTTGCCGGGCGGGGCCGAGAAGCCGGCGATGTAGGCGAGCACAGGCTTCGTCACGTTCTCGGCGACGAACGCGGCGGCCTTCTCCTCCTCGTCGCCGCCGATCTCGCCGACGAGCACGATCAGCTCCGTCTGGTTGTCGGCCTCGAACTTCGCAATCACGTCGACGAAGGAGGAGCCGACGACGGGATCGCCCCCGATGCCGACGATCGTCGAGTTGCCGAGGCCGAGCTGCGCGAGCTCGTGCCCGATCTGGTACGTGAGCGTCCCCGAGCGCGAGACGAGGCCCACACTCCCCTCGCGGAAGATCTCGGCCGGGATGATCCCGGCGTTCGCCTTGCCCGGCGAGAGCACGCCCGGACAGTTCGGCCCGATCATCGTCGTCCCC
>DASQCM010000161.1:0-9711 GCA_035634675.1 Gaiellaceae bacterium | reverse complement strand
TCGCCGCGCTCACGGCGGGAGTCCTCGGCGTCGAGGGCGCCCGGCTCGAGCTCGGCAAGCAGCCGCCGCTCGCGGAGGAGCGAGCGCTGCCGGTCGAGGCGGGCCTGCGCTGCGTCGCGACGCTGTTCGTCGACGAGGAGGCGACCGTCGACGAGGCTGTCCAGCGGCGGTTCCTGCCCTCGCTTGCCGCGCTGCTCGCGGTCGCTGTCGAGCGCAGCAGGCTCGAGGCCGAGGCGCTCGAGGCCGAGGCCCTCCGCCGCAGTGACGCGCTCAAGACCGCGCTCCTGCGCGCCGTCTCACACGACCTGCGCTCGCCGCTCACCGCGATTCTCGCGTCCGCGGATGCCCTTGCGAGCCCGGGCTTGGCGCTCGAGCCGGAGGACCGGCTCGCGCTTGCGGAGACGATTCGCAGCGAGACGACCCGGCTCGACC
The DNA here is from genome assembly GCA_035634675.1 of Gaiellaceae bacterium. GTDB lineage: Bacteria > Actinomycetota > Thermoleophilia > Gaiellales > Gaiellaceae > Palsa-739. Next base: position 9,279 of record DASQCM010000161.1, on the reverse strand, counting down.
GGGTGGTGGAGCAGCTCCTCGACCTCTCGCGGCTCGAGGCGGGAGCGGCCGAGCCGCACCGGGAGCTGTGGAGTGTGGACGAGCTCGTGGGGCAGGCCCTGAGTGGGCTCGGCGCGGACGCGACGCGTGTCCGCGTCGAGATCGGGCCCGAGACGCCGCCGGTCGAGGTCGACGCGGCCCAGGTCGAGCGCGTCCTCGCCAACCTCCTCGACAACGCGCTGCACTACTCGCCCGCTGGATCCGGCGTCCTCGTCCGCGCCGAGCCGGGTGCAACCGAGCTGCGGCTCCACGTCGTCGACCGCGGTCCGGGCCTGCCGCCCGAGGAGCGGGAGGCGCTGTTCCAGCCTTTCCGGCGCGGCACCGAGGGCCGGCGCGGTTCCGGGCTCGGCCTCTCCATCGCCCGCGGCTTCGCGGAGGCGAACGGCGGCCGGCTATGGGCTCAGGACGATCCGGGAGGCGGGCATCTCGTCCTGGCCCTGCCGCTGGCCGAACGCCCGGCGGCGGTCCGCACGTGACCCGCGTCCTCGTCGTGGACGACGAGCCGCAGATCCTCCGGGCATTGCGGACGAGCCTCCGCGGCGCCGGCTACGACGTCGAGACGGCCGAGTCGGCCGAGCAAGCTCTGGCGGCGCTCGCCGCGAACCCGCCCGACGCGGTCGTGCTCGACCTCGTTCTCCCGGATGGCAGTGGCACCGAGGTGACGCGCGAGCTGCGCACGTGGAGCAGTGCGCCCGTGATCGTGCTCTCCGTGGTCGGCGACGAGACGGAGAAGATCGCCGCGCTTGACGCCGGCGCGGACGACTACGTGACGAAGCCGTTCGGGATCGACGAGCTGCTCGCGCGCCTGCGCGCGGCGCTGAGGCGGGTGGACGCGCCGACAGAGCCGGTCGTCGAGGTAGGCGGGCTCCGCATCGACCTCGAGAAACGGGCGGTCTCGGTGGACGGAAAGCCCGTCCAGCTGACGCCGCACGAGTTCGCTCTGCTCCGCGTTCTCGCCCAAAACCCCGGCAAGTTGCTCACGCACGCGACGCTGCTGCGCGAGGTGTGGGGGAGGGGCTACGGCGACGAGTCGCACTATCTCCACGTCTACGTCTCGCAGCTGCGCCGCAAGCTCGAGGAGGATCCGGCCCGGCCCCGGTACATCCTCACCGAGCCGGGCGCGGGATACCGGCTCGCAGCTCCTTCTTGAGTTCTTCCTGAGGCCCGCGTCGGCAATCCTGACAACCGCCTGAGCGGGCGCGGCCTACCTTCGATATGTGGCCACACATGCCAACCGATTCGGCACACTCGAGCTTCCCCGGCCGGGCCGCGCCGCACTGCCGCTCGTCGCGCTCGCCGTCGTCGCGCTCTTCCTCGAGGCGGACCCGCACCTTCGGCTCGCAGGAGTCGCGGCCGCTGCGTGCTTTGTGTTCGCGGCGGTCGTTCGCGCCGAGCGCGCGCAGACGGAGCTGCGTGCGGTTCGCCGCACCGCGGACCGCCTGATCCTCGTCGACGCACACGGAGCCGAGGGCTCGGACATCGTGCGCTGGCGGATGCTCGAGCTTGTCGCGCCCGACTCGCGGCAGGGCCTGGCCCGCGAGCTCGAGCGGACCCTGCGCGGGAGCGACCCGGCCCGGCTTCCGTCTGCGTCGCCGCTGCGGCGTGGGCTCGCGCGCCGCCACCGGGAGCTGCTGCGCAGGCTCGAGGAGCGGATGCTCGACGACCGTCCCGTGACCGCCCGCGGCGTGGTCCTCCTCCGGCGCCTGCTGCGGGAGCCGGGCAGCCCGCTCTACGACGACCACGCCGGCGACCTGAGCCGCGCGATCACGACCGTTCTCGCGGAGCTCCAGCCGTGAGCGCGGCGCCGCCGCACGTCGAGGAGGTCCTCGAGCCGAAGCGCCTGCGGCGCGTGCTCGTCGGCCGGCCGATGCGGAGCGGTCAGATCCACGAGACGCTACTTCCGAAGTGGCTCGCCTTGCCGATCTTCGCCTCCGACCCGCTCTCGTCGGTCGCGTACGCCACGGAGTCGGCGCTCGTCGTGCTCGTCGGCACCGCCGGGCTCGCGGCCGCGCACCTCGTCTTCCCGATCTCGATCGGGATCGCCTGCCTGCTCGGGATCGTCGTCCTGTCCTACCGACAAACCGTGCGTGTGTACGAGACGAGCGGCGGCGCCTACGTCGTCGCGCGCGAGAACCTCGGCACCGCACCGAGCCTCGTGGCCGCCGCCGCCTTGCTGACGGATTACGTGCTCACCGTCGCTGTGTCTATCTCGGCGGGGATCTACGCGATCACCTCGTTCGTCCCCTCGCTGACGTCGCACAAGGTCGGGTTGTCGCTTGCGTGCCTCGTGGTCATCGTGGTCGCGAACCTCCGCGGCGTGCGCGAGTCCGGTCTGCTGTTCGCGCTCCCGACGTACGCCTTCGTGACCTCGATCCTCGTGCTCGTGGGGGTCGGGCTCGTCGACGACGTCACCGGCGGCCTGCACCACGCGGTGGTGCCGAACCCGCTCCCCGCGGGAGTCGGCGCCGTCACCGTCTTCGTCGTCCTGAAGGCGTTCTCGTCCGGGTCCACCGCGCTGACGGGGGTGGAGGCGATCGCCAACGGCGTCAACGCCTTCCGGCATCCGCAGGGGAAGAATGCGGCGAAGACGCTCGCCATCCTCGGGACGATCGCGATTGCGATGTTCCTCGGGGTCTCGTATCTCGCCGTGCAGGTGCACGCGGCGCCGAGCTCCACGGACTCGGTCGTGTCCCAGATCGCGCGCGCCGTGTTCCCGGCGGGCTCGTTCGGCGGCTTCATGTACTACGCCGTCCAGGCCACGACGCTCCTCATCCTCGTCCTCGCGGCCAACACGTCGTTCCAGGGCTTCCCACGGCTCTCGGCCCTGCTCGCGCGGGACCGGTTCGCGCCGCGGCAGTTCTCGAATCTCGGCGACCGGCTCGTCTTCTCGAACGGGATGCTCGTGCTCGCGGCGGCCGCGGCCGGCCTGCTCGTGGTCTACAAGGCGAACACCAACAACCTGATCCACCTGTACGTGATCGGTGTCTTCACGGCCTTCACGATCTCGCAGCTCGGGATGGTGCGCTACTGGCTGCGCACCCGGACGCCGGGCTGGCGCGGGCGGGCGCTCGTGAACGGCGTCGGTGCGTCGGCAACCGGCCTCGTCACGGTGATCGTGATCGGGACGAAGTTCACGGAGGGCGCCTGGCTCGTCACGGTCGCCATTCCGGTGCTGGTGTTCGCGATGCTCGGCGTGCGGCGCCACTACGCCCGGGTCGGGCGGCGTCTGATTGCCGGCGCGGCCGCGGTCGCAGCGGCCCCCGGGGCGCGTAACCGCACGCTGCTCGTGGTCGAGGAGCTCGACCCAGCGGCCGAGCGGGCGCTCGCCGTCGCGCGCAAGATCTCACCCGAGGGGCTGCGCGCGATCCATGTGCCACGCCACGGCACCGATCCGGCTATCGGTCCGCGTTGGTTCCACCTCGCCGACGGCGAGCCGCGCCTCGAGACGCTAGACCCGCAGGGAGGCGCAGTGGACGCCGTGCTCGAGCAGGTCTGGCGGCTGCCACGCGGCGAGTCCGACTTCGTCACCGTCGTCGTCCCGGAGCAGTTACGGCGGCGCGCGCTCGCCGAGGAGGCGAGGCACCCGTTCGAGTTCAGGCTGAAGCTGCGGCTCCTCACCGAGCCGGGCGTCGTCACGGTGGACGTTCCGACGGTCGACGAGAGCCCCTACGGCCGGCCGCTCGCTGCGCGCATCTTCGTCTCCGCCGCGAACGCCGCATCGATGCGCGCTCTGAACTGGGCCGAGGCGGTCGGGCTTCCGGACACGCGCGCCGTCAACTTCGCCTTCGACGAGACCGAGGCGGCCGAGATCCGGCGCAAGTGGAAGGCCCAGAATCCGCGGGTGCCGCTCGAGGTGCTCGCGGCGCCGTACCGCGATATCGGCGACCCCCTCCTCGCCTACCTCCGCGAGCTGACGGACAGCGGCCAGGACGTCCTCGTCGTCCTGCCGGAGATCATCGTCCGCGGCTGGCGGCGGCTCCTCCACAACCAGCGGGCTCTGTACGTGAAGCGGCTGCTGCTCGTCGAGCCCAACGTGATCCTCGCCTCCGTCCCGTACCAGCTACTGAGATGACATGGCGGCCGGACATCAGGGCGTTCAGGCGCCGGTTGCGCAGGCTCGTGCTGCGGACAGAGGCGATTGCCTACCGCAGCATCGTCGTCCCTCTGCTCGAGCGGGAGGAGACGGAGCACGCGCTCGACCTCGCCTGCCGGCTCGCGGCCGACCGCGGCGCGCAGGTCGTGCTCGTAGCGCCGCTCGTCGTCGACCGCGAGCTGCCGCTGAACGCACACTTCAACGGCGAGCTCGCCGCGCTGAAGGGGCGGCTCGAGTCCGCGGCCGCCGTGGCGAGCTCGTACGGCGTCGGTGTGCGGCGGGTGATCGTGCGGACGCGTCCGGGGAGCCTGGGGGACGAGGTAGCCCGCGTCGCGGCCGAGCGTCGAGCCGAGCTCGTTGTCGTCGGCGCGCCGGTCGAGTCCCGGCGGGGCTTCCAACGCGCGTTCCCGCGCGAGGTGCTCCTGCTCATCCGCGAGGCGCCGTGCCGCGTGATGATCGCCACCGGTCCGGTTGCCGGCGCGACCGCGGCTCGCACTACAGTCACGCCGTGGCACGGCGGCGTCGGCAGGCGCACGAGCTCGAGCGCGTCCTCGGGGCGAACGCTCTCTTCGCCACCGCGTACGGCAACGTCGGCTCGTCGATCTATTACGCCCTCGGCGTAACCGCCTTCTTCGCGCTCGGGCTGACGCCCGTCGTCTTCGTGGTCGCCGGGCTGTTCTTCGCGGCGACGGCCGCGACCTACGCCGAGGGGACGGTGAGCTTCCCCGAGGCCGGCGGCTCCTCGAGCTTCGCGCGGCACGCCTTCAACGAGCTCGTCTCGTTCACGGCGGCCTGGGCGCAGATGCTCAACTACATCATCACGATCGCCATCTCGGCGTTCTTCGTGCCGCACTACCTCTCGATCTTCTGGGAGCCGCTGAAGGAGAACCCCTGGGACATCGTCGGCGGCGCCGTCGTGATCGTGATCCTCGTGGCGCTCAACATCGTCGGGATCCAGGAGTCGGCACGGATCAACATCGGCCTGGCCGCGGTCGACTTCGCCACGCAGATCCTGCTCGTCCTGCTCGGCTTCGCCCTTGTCTTCAGCCCGCACATACTCGTCTCGAACGTCCATCTCGGCGTCGCGCCGACCTGGGCGAACTTCCTGCTCGCGATCCCCGTGGCGATGATCGCCTACACGGGCATCGAGACCGTCTCCAACCTCTCGGAGGAGGCGCGCGACCCCGTGCGGACCATCCCGCGGTCGATCCTCATGGTCGCGGTCGCCGTGTTCGCGATCTACTTCACGCTGCCGCTGATCGCGCTCTCGGCGATGCCCGTCCACCTGGTCAACGGGCACTACCAGACGGTGCTCGGCCTGCCGCCGCCGCACGGCTTTGCGAACGACCCGGTGCTCGGCGTCGTCTCGAATCTCGGTCTCACGGGGACGCTTCTGTCGGTGACGAAGGTCTACGTCGGCATCCTCGCGGCGACGATTCTCTTCATCGCGACGAATGCTGGCGTGATCGGCGCCTCACGGATCACCTATGCGATGGCCAGCTACCGCCAGTTGCCGAGCGCCTTCCGGCGGCTGCACCCGAAGTTCAAGACGCCGTGGCTCTCGCTGATCGTCTTCGGCGGCTTCATCTCGATTCTGGTCCTGCTTCCGGGCAAGACGAACTTCCTCGGCACGATGTACTCGTTCGGCGCGATGCTCTCGTTCACCATCGCGCACGCGGCGGTGATCCAGCTGCGGCGGATGCGCGCGGGCCAGGACATCCCGTGGAAGGCACGCCCCAACTTCCGCTGGCGCGGAGTGGACTGGCCGATCTTCGCCGTGGTCGGCCTGCTCGGGACGGGCCTCTCGTGGATAGACGTCGTGATCCAGTATCCGAGCACGCGCTACGCCGGGCTCGGGTGGCTTGCGCTCGGATTCCTGATCTACATGGTCTATCGGCGCCAGGTGCTGCACGTGCCGCTGACCGAGACGGTGCGTGCGCCGGTCGAGTACGGGCCGGCGGCCGCGCTCGAGTTCCGCAGCATCCTCGTCCCGATCGCGCCGGGCTACCCGTCCGACGAGGCGATGGACTTCGCCTGCCGACTCGCCGCCGAGCGGCGCGCGTCGATCGTCGCTCTCACGGCGATCGAGGTGCCCCTCGACCTGCCGCTCGACGCAGAGCTGCCGGACGAGGTGCACGAGGCGAACGAGCAGCTCGACGAGGCGCGCGCGATCGGCGACTCGTATGGCGTACGCGTCATCGGCCGCATCGCACGCACCCGGAACATCGGTCGCGCGATCGTCGACGAGGCGATCCGGCGCCAGTCGGAGATCATCGTCATGGCCGGGCCGCGCCGGATGCAGCTGCAGCGTGGCCGGCGCCAGATCTTCGGCGACTCGGTCGACTTCGTTCTCCGCCACGCCCCCTGTCGCGTCATGGTCGCCACGCCGCGCGAGCGCGCCGCGTGAGCAGCTGGCATCGCCGCTCGATCGTCGCCTTCGGCGTGATCGCGATCGGCCTGGGGATCGCGCTCCTCGCGGAAACGGTCGCGATCGGCGGAGGCTCGATCGGCTACGTCCTCGGCGTCCTCTTCGTCGGGCTCGGGATCGGCCGCCTCTACCTCCTCCGTCAGCGCTAGGCTCGCGCCTCTATGGCGCGAAAGTTGCCGCGGCTGCAGCGGGTGCTCGATGCGCCGGCCCTCGCCTCCGTCGCGTACGGCGAGGTCGCCTCCTCGCTCTACTTCGCGCTCGGGATCGTGGCGCTTCATGCGCTCGGGCTGACGCCTGCGGTGCTGGCGGTCGTCGGCTTGCTCTTCCTCGTCGTGACGCTCTCGTACGCGGAGGGGACGACTGCGATCGGGGAGATAGGCGGCGCCGCGACCTTCACGCGCGTCGCATTCAACGACTTTGCGGGCTTCCTCACCGGCTGGGCGCTCTTCCTCGACTACCTGATCGTGATCGCGCTCTCTGCGCTCTTCCTGCCGCACTATCTCGGGCTGGCGATCGGGATGCACTCGATCGCCACGCGCCCGGGCGACGTGATCGTCGGCTGCATCGTGATCGTGGGGATCGCTGTCGTGCGCTTGCTCTTCCGGACGCGCCTCTACTCGTTCAGCCTCACCGTTCCTGTCGTCGACCTCGTGACGCAGCTGCTGCTCGTCGGCCTCGGCTTTGCCTTCCTCTTCTCGCCAAGCGCTCTCAGCCGAGGCGTCTCGCTCGGGACGCAGCCCTCCTGGCACCAGGTCGCGTTCGCCTTGCCGCTCGCCTTTCTCGCGTACACGGGGTTGGAAACGGTCGCGAACTTCGCTGAGGAGACCCGGCAGCCGGGACGCGACCTGCCGCGGAGCCTCTTTGCGGGGATCGGCCTGGTCGTGCTCGTGACGGTGCTGATCGGGCTGATCGGGCTCTCCGCGTATCCGGCGACGAACGGGACGACGGAGCTCGGCACGACCTGGCTGCGCGCCCCGCTGATGGGGATCGTCTTCGCGCTCGGACCGCACGTCTCGTACTTCGTGGAGCACGCGCTGCGCATCTACGTCGGCCTGACCGGCGCGTTCGTCCTGCTTGCTGCCGCCGCGACTTCGAACTCCGGCTTCGGGCGTCTCGCGTACTCGCTGGCGCAGCACGGCCAGCTGCCGCGAGGCTTCGGCCGGCTCAGCCGCCGCAGCCTCCACTCGCCGGAGGCGGTGATCTCGGCCGCCGCGATCTCGATCGTCCTTCTCGTCTCGACCGACTTCACGACCAACTCCGTCAGCTTCCTGGCAAGCCTGTTCAGCTTCGGCGTCCTCCTCGCGTTCACCGCCGCGCAGCTCGCGGTCGTGCGGCTTCGGTTCACCAAGCCCGGCCTCGAGCGCCCCTTCCGTGTGCCGCTCTCGATCCGCATCCGCGGCGCGGACGTGCCGCTCCCGTCGGTCCTCGGCGCGCTGGCGACCGCCGCGATCTTCGTCGCGGCGATGGTCACGCACATCGGCGCCCGGTACGGCGGCCCAATCTGGCTCGCCGTCGGTGTCGTCGTCTACCTCCTCGTGCGCCGTAGCCGCGGGACGGGGCTCCTCGAGCACGTCGAGCCCGCGGCCGAGGGCGAGCTGCCACAGGCCGAGTTCTCGAAGATCCTCGTCCCGGTGAAGCTCGGCGAGATCGGGGAGGAGATGGTGGCGACGGCGGTCAAGCTCGCGCAGGAGCGCGGTGCCGCGGTCGTGGCGGTGCACGTGATCCGCGTGCCGCTCGAGCTGGCGCTCGATGCCGAGCTCGTCGGCGAGGAGGAGCGGGCCGCGGCGTCGCTCGCCGACGCCGCGGAGCTCGGGGAGGACCTGGGCGTCAAGGTCGAGGGCCGCGCCGTCCGCGCGCGCTCGATTGGCGAGGCGATCGTCCAGGCCGCGGAAGAGACCGGAGCCGACCTCATCGTGCTCGGCTCGTCGCCCAAGTGGCGCCGGCAGTCCCGCTTCTTCTCGCCGACGGTCGACTACGTCCTTCGCAAGGCTCCGGCGGAAGTCCTCGTCGTCGCCTTCCCTCAGGGCGTGCTCGAAGAGGTCTAGCGAGCTACGCTCAGCACGGCATGGAGGGGCTAGGTCTGAAGGCGCTGGTCGTCGGCTGCGGGCGGGTCGGCTCGGCTGTCGCGCTCCAGCTCCACCAAGAGGGATGGGACGTGACCGTCGTGGACGAGAACGAGGATGCGCTCACGCGGCTCGGCGAGAGCTGGCCCGGCACGTTCATCGTCGGGCACGGCATGGATGCCGACCTCCTCCGCGAGGCCGGCATCGAGGATGCCGACGCGGTCGTCGTCGCCACCGACGGCGACAACACGAACATCATCATCGGGCAGGTCGCGCAGAAGCGCTTCGATGTCCGCTGCGTCGTCGTACGCGTCCTCGATCCCGCGCGTGCGAAGTTCTACAAGGAGCGGGGCCTCGACACCGTCAACCCCACGAGCGTCGCCATCGATGCGTTGATGGACTCGGCCCGGACGTGCGCGATTCCCACACAGCGCGCCGAGCCGGAGGAGGTCGTGAGCTGATGTACGTCATCGTCGCCGGGGGCGGCAAGATCGGAGCGAACGTCACCCGCTCGCTGCTCAGGCTCGGGCACGAGGTGACGCTGATCGAGCAGCGCCGCGACCGCTTCGAGCAGCTCGAGGACGAGTTCGAGCACCAGGTGCAGCGTGGGGACGCGACCGAGCTCTACGTCCTCGAGAAGGCGGGAATCGCGCGGC
>DASQCM010000160.1:0-3928 GCA_035634675.1 Gaiellaceae bacterium | reverse complement strand
TCGAGCCTAGCTAGGCTCGGTCATGTGACGTACTCGATCGTCGGTCGGGACGAGGCGAACGGCGAGCTCGGCGTCGCGGTGCAGTCGCGCGCCTTCGGCGTCGCGCTCTGCGCGTGGGCTCGCCCGGGCGTCGGCGCGGTGGCGACGCAGGCGTTCACCGAGCGCGGATACGGGCCGCGAGGGCTCGATCGACTCGGCGCCAGCGAGTCGCCCGAGGCTGCGCTCGCCGAGCTTGTCGCAACGGACGAGCAGCAGGAGTTCCGCCAGGTCGCGTTCCTCGCCGCCGACGGGAGGACGGCAGCCCACACCGGCGCCGCCTGCATCCCTGACTGCGGCCACGTCCACCGCGAGGGCGTCTCGGCGCAGGGGAACATGCTCGCCTCTCCCGCTGTCTGGTTCGCTGCGGCGGACACGTTCGAGTCCACGCAAGGCAGCCTCGCGGAGCGTCTCCTTGCGGCCCTCGACGCCGCCGAGGAGGCCGGCGGCGATTTCCGCGGCCGTGAGTCGGCGGCGCTCGTCGTCGTCTCGGGCGATCCGGCGGAGGAGCCGTGGCAGCGCGTCTTCGACCTCCATGTCGACAACCACGCCGACCCGCTGGGCGAGCTGCGCCGCTTGCACGGGATCGCCGCCGCGTACCGGCGACGGCGCGACTTCGACGAACGGACGAGCCTGGACGACGAGGTCGAGATAGCCCAGGAAGCGGGCCTCCCGCCCGACCAGGTCGCCTTCACGGCGGCGATCGTGGCTGTCGCCCACGGCGACCTCGACGTGGCGGCGGAGCGGTTGCGTCCGATCGGCGAGTCCGATCCGCGTTGGCGCGAGACGCTCGAGCGCTACGTCCGGCTCGGCCACATGCCGCGGGGCGTCCTCGACCGGCTCAGCTAGCAGGTTTACGGTACGGACATGGTCACCTGTTCATCCTGCGGGCAGGAGAATCCCGACGGCTTCCGCCTTTGCGGGATGTGCGGCGCGTCGCTTACACCAGCGGCCGCGCCGGCGCGTGAGGAGCGGAAGGTCGTCACGATTCTCTTTACCGACCTCGTCGGCTCGACCGCTCGCGCCGAGGGGCTCGACCCAGAGGACGTCCGCGCGACCCTCTCCCCCTACTATGCCCGGCTGCGCGCGGAGCTCGAGCGCCACGGCGGCACGGTCGAGAAGTTCATCGGCGACGCAGTGATGGCCGTTTTCGGCGCTCCGGTCTCTCACGAGGACGATCCCGAGCGCGCCGTGCGGGCGGCGCTCGCGATTCGGGACACCGTCGGCGATGACCTCGAGATCCGCACAGCCGTCAACACCGGCGAGGCGCTGGTCGCACTCGGCGCGATCCCGGCAGCGGGGGACGCGATGGTCTCGGGCGACGTCGTCAACACGGCGGCACGCCTCCAGAGCGCTGCGCCGGTCAACGGCATCCTCGTCGGCGAGGGGACGTACCGCGCGACGAGCCACGTCATCGATTACCGCGAGGCGCCACCGGTCGAGGCGAAGGGGAAGGCCGAGCCCGTCCAGGTCTGGGAGGCGCTGGCCGCCCGCTCCCGCTTCGGCAGCGACGTCGAGCAGAAGTTGCGGACCCCGCTCGTCGGGCGCGAGCGCGAGCGAAGCCTGCTCGCAGACAGCCTCGAGCGGGCACGCCGGGAGCAGTCCGCGCAACTCGTCACACTCGTCGGAGTCCCGGGGATCGGCAAGAGCCGCCTCGTCGCGGAGCTGTTCCAGATCACCGACGCGGACGAGGAGATCATCAACTGGCGACAGGGCCGCTCCCTTCCGTACGGCGAGCGCGTGAGCTTCTGGGCGCTCGGCGAGATCGTCAAGGCGCACGCGGGGATCCTCGAGTCGGACGACGTCGCGACCGCCGAGGAGAAGCTCGCTGCAATGGTCGAGCTGCTCGGTGAGGACGAGCGCGAACGCGAATGGCTCGATCGCCATACGCGCCCCCTCGTCGGGCTGGAGGGGGCAGAGCGCACCGAGCGCGAGGAGGCGTTCGCCGCCTGGCGCCGCCTGCTCGAGGCTGCAGCCGAGCAGCGGCCGCTCGTGCTCGTCTTCGAGGACCTCCACTGGGCCGACGACGGGCTGCTCGACTTCGTCGACCACCTCGCCGACTGGGCGACGACCGTTCCCATCCTGATCGTCGGCACGGCGCGACCGGAACTGCTCGACCGTCGCCCGAGCTGGGGCGGCGGCAAGCGCAACGCCTTCACGCTCTCGATCGGCGCGCTGACAAACGATGAGACCGCACAGCTACTGGCGCGGCTGCTCGACCGGGCGGTGCTCGACGCCGACGTCCAGCAAGCGGTCCTGCAGCGCGCCGAGGGAAACCCGCTCTATGCCGAGGAGTACGCCCGGATGCTCGCCGAGCGTGACGGAGGCGACCTGCCGCTACCCGAGACCGTGCAGGGGCTGATCGCCGCGCGCATCGACGGGCTGGCGCCGGCAGAGAAGGCGCTTCTTCAGGAGGCGTCGGTCGTCGGGAAGGTCTTCTGGCCGGGCGCGCTGTCCGGTGCCGACGCGACCGCCCTCCATGCTCTCGAGCGGAAGGAATTCACACGCCGCGACCGCCGCTCCTCGATCGCCGGCCAGACGCAGTACGCCTTCCTCCATGCCCTCGTGCGCGACGTCGCGTATGGCCAGATCCCGCGCGCGGAACGGGCCGAGAAGCACCGCATGGCCGCCGAGTGGCTCGCGTCACTCGCCGGGGACCGCTCCGAGGACCATGCCGAGATGCTGGCCCATCACTACCGCGAGGCGTTGTCCCTCGGCGAGGCGGCCGGGCTCGACACGGCCTCCCTTCGCGAGCCGGCGCGGCGGGCGCTCGCTGAGGGCGCTCGGCGCGCCCTCTCGCTCAACGCGAACGCTACGGCTTACGAGCTCGCGATCGAGGCGCTCGGGCTCACGGAGCCCGGCGACCCCGACCGGCCGTCGCTGCAGCTCCTTGCCGGCTATGCGGGTCGAGATCTGGTCGAGATCGACACCATTCCGCTACTCGAGGAGGCGACCGAGGGATTCATCGCCAACGGTGACGCGGCTCACGCCGCCGAGGCGTCGTCGATGCTGGTACGAGCGTTCTTCTACCTAGGCGACCTCGCGCGGGCGCGGGCCGCGAGGGCACGGGCTGCAGAGCTGGTACGGCAGGAGCCTCTTTCGACTCCCACGGCGCGAGCGCTCGCCCGCGCGGCACGCCAGCTCCAGATCGTCGAGGGAGATCAGGCGGGCGCGATCGAGGCGGCAAGCGAGGCACTCGAATTCGCGAACGAGAGCGGAGACGAAAGGCTCGCCGTCGACGCGCTCAACACGATCGGCCTGGCGCGAGTGCACCTCGGCGACGAGGCCGGGATCGAGGATCTCGAGGAAGCAGTCCGTCGCGCGGAGGCCGCGGCCGCCGTCTCCGAGCACGGCACGGCTCTCAACAACCTGGGGAACTGCCTCTGGCAGGTCGGCAGGCTCGACGAAGGCTCGACTCGCATCGCGGAGACCGGCGCGCTCGCCAGGCGTTATGGCATCACTGCGGGAATTGTGTGGAACCTGGCCGAGGAGGTCTATGACCGTGACCTTCACGGCGACCTCGACGGCGTTCTCGACGCAGCGGCCCGCTACCTCTCGTCCGAGAGCGCCGAGACCTATCAGCTGCGTCCGCTGCTCGTGACTAGGGCACGCGCTCTTCTCGCGCGCGACCAGGTGGGCGACGCCGTCGAGGACGCCGAGCGGGCAGTCGCTGGCCTGCGCGAGGCCGGTCCTGACGCGCAGACGTCGAGCTACATCCTGGCTACCGCTTCGCGTTGCTTCCGACGTGACGGGCGGCGTGACGAGTCCGAGGCCCTTCTCGCAGAGGCCCTCGTCAGCCACCCGCACGAGTTGAATTACGACCTGCCGCTCTATCTCATCGAGCTGGGTCGCGGCAACGAATATCTGGCGCTGACGGACGGAGACCAGGGCT
>DASQCM010000159.1:0-8419 GCA_035634675.1 Gaiellaceae bacterium | reverse complement strand
CTACTTCATCGGCTCGGGCGTCGTCACGGTGATCGACGAGCGGTCGTGCATGGTGCAGTTCGCGCTGCGCGTCGCGCAGTTCTACATGCACGAGTCGTGCGGGAAGTGCACGCCGTGCCGCGTCGGGACGCGCTGGCTCGTTCAGCTCCTGCGGGCGGTCGAGGACGGAGCCGCACGGGAGAGCGACTTCGATCTGATGCTCGACGTCTGCGACCGGATCATCGGCAAGTGCCTCTGCGTCCTCGGCGATTCCGCTGCGATGCCGGTGGCGAGCTGCGTGACGAAGTTCCGCGACGAGTTCCGTGCGCATCTCGAGCACGGCGGCTGCCCGTTCGGCGCGGACTCGCAGCTCGCCGGCCTGTTCGCGCCAGTCGACCAGCACGCGCATGCCGCCGCGCCCGAGGGAGCTCCCGTATGAGCGCCGAGCTCGTCCGGGTTACGATCGACGAGCGCGAGGTGCACGTCCCGAAGGGCACGAACCTCGTCGAGACGGCGCTCGCGGCCGGGCTCGAGATCCCCGTCTTCTGCTACGAGCCGCGGCTCGGCGAGCCACTCGGCGCTTGCCGGATGTGCCTCGTAGAGGTCGAGGGAACGCCGAAGCTCCAGGCCGGCTGCACGCTGACGGCCGCAGACGGCATGGTCGTCCGCACGGCGCGCACCTCGCAGCAGGCGGCCGAAGGGCAGAACGCGACGCTCGAGTTCATCCTCGTCAACCATCCGCTCGACTGCCCGGTCTGCGACAAGGGCGGCGAGTGCCCGCTGCAGGACCTCACCTTCCGCTACGGGCCCGGGAACACGCGCATGAGCTTCGAGAAGCTCACCTTCGAGAAGCCGATCCCGATCTCGCCCACGATCTCGATCGACCGCGAGCGCTGCATCCTCTGCTACCGCTGCACCCGCTTCAGCGAGAGCGTCTCGGAGGACATGCAGCTGATCGCAGCCAACCGCGGCTCGCTGTCCGTGATCACGACCTTCGAGGACCTGCCGTACAAAGGCGCGTTCACCGGCAACGTGACGGAGCTCTGCCCGGTCGGCGCGCTCCTGCCGACGCAGTACCGCTTCGAGGGAAGGCCGTGGGAGATCGTCGACGTGCCGACCGTCTGCGGCCTCTGTCCCGTGGGCTGCAACATCAACGCGACTGTCCGCGAGGGCAAGGTCAAGCGGATCCTCTCTCGGAACCACCCCGAGATCGACGAGGGCTGGATCTGCGACAAGGGCCGCTTCGCGTTCACGCACCTGCGGGCCCGTGACCGGCTCACGCAGCCGCTGCTGCGCGTGCGCCGGCACGGGCTCGAGGCGGTGTCGTGGGAGCAGGCCGTCGACGAGGCGGAGCGGCTGCTGCGCGAGGCGCACGGCCGGGTGGTGACCGTGTTCTCCGGCTCCGAGACCGTCGAGCAGGCGTACGCCCTCGGGACGCTGCTGCGGCGCGGGCTCGACTCACACCAGGCAACGCTGCCGGAGGAGATCTCGGGCGGGCTCGATGCGTACCGCCTCCCGCTGTCCGCGATCCGCGACGCAGACGTCGTCGTGGTGCTCGGCGAGGTGCCGGTCGTCGAGCGCGCTCCGATCGTCGACCTCTGGATCAAGGCCGCGCGCCGCAACGGCGCCCGCATCCTCGACGATGCAGGCGATCCCGCCGTGGCGGAGGCGGAGCGGGTCGTGCTGATCTGGTCAGGCCCCGGCGGCCGCGGCGGCACGACGGTCGGAAAGCTCGCCGAGAAGCTCGGCCTCGCAGAGCGCGAGGGCTGCGGCGCCTTCTACCTCCCCGAGACGCCGAACGGACGCGGCGTCGCCGACGCGTGGGCGGCGTGCTGCGACGAAGAGGGCGACGACATCGAATCGATCGGGCTGCTCGTCGTTTCCGGCGACGAGGCCGCGAGCGACGACAACGTGCGCGCGCTCGCGGAGCAGGCCGGCGCGACGATCGTGATCTCGATGTTCGGCGGGCTGGCGTCCGGCTGGGCCGATCTCATCCTGCCGGGCACGGGCTATCTCGAGCGCGACGGGACGTTCGTGAACCTCGAGGGCCGCCTCCAACGCCTGCGCCGGACGGTGACGCCGCCGTGCCCCGACGAGCTCGAGTGGATCGCGGAGCTCGCGGCGCGCTTCGACGTCGATCTCGCCCCCTATCCGGCGGCGATCTTCGCCGAGGTCTCCGAGCGTGTCTACGGCAACCTCGCGTACGGCGAGGTCGGCGAGGTCGCCCCGCTTCGCGTCTATCCGGAGGCGCAGAAGCAAGTCGCCCGCCAGCCGTTGCCGGCGCCGGAGCAGAAGGGGCGGCGCGGCCAGATCCGGCTCGTCGCCTACAAGCCGCTCTTCTCTGGGCCGGCGGTCGAGCGCGTGGCCGAGCTTCAGTTCCAGCGGCCGCAGCCGGAGCTCGAGCTCTCGGCCGACGACGCGCGCCGCCGCAAAATTGCGAACGGCGACCTCGTCACCGTCGGCTCGAACGGCAGCGCGATCACGCTGCTGGCGCGCGTGAACCGGCGCCTGCCCGCGGGCATCGCGCGCGTCGCGCTCGAGCATTCGGACGGGCTCCACGGCATCGTCGAGGTCGCGAAGGCGGACGAGGCGGTCAGCGCGTGAACGAGCCCTGGTGGATCGCGCTGATCGAGGCTGTGATCATCATCAACCTTCTGCTCGGCCTCTTCGCGTACCTGACGCTGATCGAGCGCAAGGTGCTGGGGCGGATGCAGCTTCGCTTCGGCCCGAACCGCGCCGGAAAGTTCGGGCTTCTGCAACCGATCGCCGACCTCGTCAAGCTCATCCGCAAGGAAGCCTTCTCGCCGGCGGCCGTAATCGATGCTCCGTACATCCTCGCGCCGGTCGTCTCCGCCTTCACCGCACTGGCCGCCTTCGCCTTCATCCCGTTCGGGCCGGGCTGGACGGTTAACGGCTGGCACATCAACGGCGAGGTCGCCAACGTCTCGATCGGCCTGATCGCGATCTTCGCGCTCGGCTCGATCGGGATCTACGGCTTCATCGTCGGCGGCTGGGCGTCGGAGTCGAAGTTCTCGATCCTGGGCGCGATGCGCACGTGCGCGCAGCTCGTCTCGTACGAGGTCTCGCTCGCGCTCAGCGTGCTCGGCGTCGTGATCCTCGGCCGCTCACTGAACCTGTCGGAGATCGTCCATCGCCAGGGCGAGTTCCTCCCCTTCGTAGTTCCGCAGTTCATCGGCTTGATCATCTTCCTGATCGGCGGGATCGCCGAGACGAGCCGCGCGCCGTTCGACCTCCCCGAGGCCGAGCAGGAGCTCGTCGCCGGCTACCACACCGAGTACTCGGGGATGCGCTGGGGCCTGTTCCAGATGGCCGAGTACGTCAACCTGATCACGCTCTCGGGCCTGATGGTGACGCTCTTCTTGGCCGGATGGCACGGGCCGTGGCACATCGGGCCGATCTGGTTCATCCTCAAGCTGCTCGCGGTCCTCTTCGTCTTCATCTGGCTGCGGGCGACGCTGCCGCGGCTCCGCTACGACCAGCTGATGCGCTTCGGCTGGAAGGTGCTCCTCCCGGTCGCGACGATCAACGCGGTGATCACGGCCGCGCTGGTGGTGGCGTTCCAGTGAGCCCCCAGCCGATGGAAACGCTGAAGGGCTTCGGGGTCACCTTCAAGCAGATCTTCAAGAAGCCGATCACCCAGCAGTACCCGGAGTACAAGCGGCCGGTCTATCCGCGCTTCCGCGGCCGGCACCGGCTGCACGTGTTCGAGAACGGGCTGGAGAAGTGCGTCGGTTGCTCGCTCTGCGCGGCGGCCTGCCCCGCGGACTGCATTCGCGTCGTCGCCGCCGAGAACACGCCGGACAACCGCGTCTCGGCCGGCGAGCGCTACGCACGGATCTACGAGATCAACCTCAGCCGCTGCATCTTCTGCGGCTACTGCGAGCTCGCCTGCCCGTTCGACGCGATCACGCTCGGCAACGAGTTCGAGATCTCGGAGTACAACCGCGACGACCAGATCTACACGAAAGACATGCTCCTGACGCCGCCGATGAAGGAGTGGCCCGTCGCGGATCGGGACATGTTCGACACCCCGATCCCCTTCTACAAGAGCGATTCGTGAACGCGCTCGTCGTAGCGACTTCGGCCGGGAACGTGCTCGTCTGGATCGTCTGGGTCGTGGCCGGCTTCTCGTGCCTCGCGGCCGGCGTCGCCGTCATCTCGTTCTCGAATCCGTTCATGTCGGCGCTCGCGCTGATCGGGAACCTCGCCTCGCTCGCGGTCATGTACCTGCTGCTCTCGGCGGAGTTCGTCGCGGCCGCGCAGGTGCTCGTCTACGCGGGTGCGGTAGTCGTGATGTTCCTCTTCGTGATTGGATACGTCGGCCCGCGGCACGAGACCCCGTGGTCCGGCGGCCCAGGGTGGCAGTCCGTCGCCGCGGTGGGCGCGGCTGCCGCTCTGCTCGTCGAGATCGTGGTCGCGATCGGCCTGGAGGCGGGCGGCAGCCTCTCCCACTCGGGCGAGGTCGGCGCGGCCTTCGGGTCGCCGGCCTGGATCGGCCGCGTCTTCCTCGTCGACCACCTACTTGCCTTCGAGATCACGTCGATCGTCCTGCTCGTCGCGGCCGTCGGCGGCGTGATCCTCGGCACGCACGTGCGCCGCCAGCAGGGCGAGGAGGTCCCAAGCTGATGCTCGGCCCCGGTGTCGCCTGGTACATCGCCGTCGCGGCGTTCCTGTTCGGGATCGGCGCGCTCGGCGTCCTCATCCGGCGCAACACGCTCGTCGTGCTGCTCTCGCTCGAGCTGATGCTCAACGCGGGCAACCTCGCGCTGATCGCGTTCTCGCGGCACTTCCACAACGGCGCGGGCCAGATCTTCGCGCTCGCCGTGATGGCAATCGCCGCGTCGGAGGTGTGCGTCGGGCTCGGCCTCGTCGTAGCGCTGAACCGGAAGCAGCTCTCGCTCGACGTCGACAAGCTCTCGGAGCTGCGCGGATGACTGCCGGCTCCTGGCTCTGCCTGCTCGCGCCGCTCGGCGGCACGATCCTGATCACGCTGCTCGGCACGCGGATCTCGCGCGTAGCCGCCGCCTGGATCGCGACGACGAGCGTCTTCGTCGGCTTCGGCGGCGCAGTCTGGGCTTTCGCCGCCATGCTGTCGCGGCAGCCCGAATCGCGCTCGGAGATCACGACCGCGTGGACGTGGCTCCAGTCGGGGAGCTTCAAGGTCGGCCTCGAGCTGCTCGTCGACCCGCTGAGCGTGGTGATGATGTTGATCGTCAGCGGCGTCGGCGGTCTGATCGTCCTCTACTCGATCGGCTACATGGACGGCGACGACGAGGAGCGCCGCTACTTCGCCTACATCTCGTTCTTCGTCTTCTCGATGCTGCTGCTGGTCGAGGGCGGGAACCTGCTCATGCTGCTCGTCGGCTGGGGGCTCGTCGGCCTCTCGTCGTACCTTCTGATCGGCTTCTGGCACGACCGGCCGAGCGCAGTCCAGGCCGCCAAGAAGGCCTTCATCATGAATGCGTTCGGCGACGCGACGATGGCGCTCGCCTTCTTCATCCTGATCGCACACACGAACTCGCTGTCGTTCGCGACGGACTTCAACGCCCACCTCTCGTCTAGCGCCGCCAACTTCGTCGCGCTCGGCCTGCTGGGCGGCGCGGTGGCGAAGTCGGCGCAGATCCCGCTCCAGACGTGGCTGCCCGACGCGATGGAGGGCCCGACGCCGGTCAGCGCGCTCATCCACGCGGCAACGATGGTCACGGCCGGCGTCTATCTGATCGCGCGTACCTATCCGCTCTTCGAGCAGGCGCGGACGATCGAGCTGCTCGCCGCCGGCACCGGCGCGCTCACGCTCCTCGTGGCCGGCTTGATCGCGCTCGTCCAGACCGACATCAAGAAGGTCATCGCCTACTCGACGATGTCGCAGATCGGCTACATGTTCCTCGGCGCCGGGGTGGGCGCGTACTCGAGCGGGATGTTCCACCTCATGACGCACGCCTTCTTCAAGGCGCTGCTCTTCATGACAGCGGGCCTCATCATCCACGCCGTCGCGAACGAGCAGGACATCCGCAAGCTGCGCGGGATCGGGCAGCTGATGCCCTTCACGAAGTGGTGCTTCCTCGCGGGCGCGCTCGCGCTTGTCGGGATCCCGCCCTTCAGCGGCTTCTTCTCCAAGGACCCGATCATCTCGTCGGCGGCCGCGCTCGGCACCTGGTACGGCTGGATCTTCTGGGTCTGCGGCGTCGCCGGCGCCTTCCTCACGGGCCTCTACACGTTCCGGCTCTGGTTCCTCCTCTTCCCCGGCGAGCCGACCCCCTTCGTGCGCGAGCACTACCACGACCACCACGGCCGTGAGGGCGCGTGGACGATGCTCGTGCCGGTCGGGATCCTCGCCGTGCTCGCGACGTTCGCAGGCTGGCTGCAGTGGACGCCGCGCTGGGATCCGTTCACCAAATGGCTCGAGCCCGCGGCGCCGACGCTCGCCGCGGCGATCCCGACGAACACGCAGGAGTACTACACGTCGGCGGCCGCGGTGATCGCCGGCCTCGTCGGGATCGGCCTTGCCTGGGTGATCTACTCCGAGCAGCGGATCGCGATCCCCGCCGCCCCGTTCTGGCGGCGGCTGTTCGAGAACAAGTTCTACTTCGACTGGCTCTACGACCGGATCTTCTACGAGCCCGCCGTCGCCACCGCTAACTTCCTCCGCCGCGATTTCGAGGATCCCGTGATCCTCCAGACCGGCCCCGATCTCGGCGAGGCGACGATCGAGACGGGCGGGCTCGTGCGCCGCCTCCAGACCGGCCTCCTCCGCACCTATGTCTTCTTCATCGCCGCCGGGGCAGCCGCCGTCGTCCTCGCCTTCCTGATCGCACGATGAGCGGCTCTTACCTCACCTCGATCCTGATCTGGCTGCCGATCGTCGGGACGCTTCTCGTCTGGCTGCTGCCGCTGTCGCGTTATGCGACCGGGAGCCTGGCGCTCCTCTTCTCCTTCGCAGAGGTCGGCTTCTGGATCGAGCAGCTGACGCGGTTCGACTTCTCGCGCTCAGGCCTCCAGATGGGAGAACAGGCGAACTGGTTCGGCGACCTCGGCGTCTCGTACCACGTCGGCGTGTATGGCTTCTCCGTCTGGCTCGTCGGTCTCACCGTCATCGTGATGGCGGCGTGCACCGGCTACGGCTTCTGGGTCGGCCGCGATCGCCCGCGCGCGTACTTCGGACTGATGCTCCTGCTCACGGGCGCGACCGTCGGCGTGTTCGAGTCGCAGGACCTGCTCCTCTTCTACGCCTTCTTCGAGGCGATGCTGATCCCGCTGTACATCCTGATCGGCGTCTGGGGCGGCGCACGGCGGCTGGAGGCAACGGTCAAGTTCGTGATCTACACGATGGCGGGCTCGCTGCTGATGCTGGCGGCGGTCGTCGTCTACGGGCTCCAGGTCGGGACGTTCGACCTCGTGAACGGCCCCGCGAGCGCGAGCCGCTGGCTCTTCCTCGGCTTCATGGTCGCCTTCGTGATCAAGGCGCCGCTCTTCCCGTTCCACGGCTGGCTGCCGGACGCCTACCGCGAGGCGCCGCCCGAGGTGGCCGCGGTGCTGTCGGGCGTGATCGCGAAAGCGGGGCTCTACGGGATGCTGCGAATTGCGATCACGAAGTTCCCCGAGCCGACGTCGTTCTACCGGACGGCCGTGCTCACGCTGGCCGCCGCGTCACTCGTCTACGGTTCCCTGCTCGCGTTCCGCTCGTCCGACTTCCGAGGCGTCGTTGCGTACTCGTCGCTCGCACAGTCGGGATTGATCGCGCTCGGGCTCTTCGCCGGCACCGATCTCGGCTTCGACGGCGCCGTCCTCCAGATGGTCGCGCACGGCCTGATCTCGGCGTCTCTGTTCCTGCTCGCGGGCGTGGTGGAGCGGCGGACGACGACCGGGGAGTTCCGGCTGCTCGGCGGGATGGCGCGCGGGCGGCCGGCGCTCGCGACGCTGCTGGTCACGACGGGCGTCATCTCGCTCGCGGTGCCCGGGTCCTCGATGTTCGCCGGCGAGTTCCTCATCCTCGCCGGCGTCTTCCAGCGCGCCTGGTTCTGGGCGGTGATCGGCGCCGGCGGAATCGTGCTGGCGGCGATGTACATGCTGCGGTTGATCTCAGCCGTCCTGCACGAGGCGCGCGGCTCGACCGTCGCGGACGAGGCGCTCGACCTTCAGCCCACCGAGCTCACGCTCATCCTCCCGCTCGTCGGCGTCCTGCTCGCGCTTTCCGTCTGGCCGGCCGGCATCAGCCACCACTCGTTCACTCCCGACTCGCCGACCGCCGCTGTGAAGAGCGGATTCAAGTGAGCCTGAACACGCCGCACATCGACTGGTTCGGGCTGAGCCCGATCCTCACGCTGACGGGCGCCGCGTTCCTCGCGCTCCTCTGCGCGGTGCTCGTGCCGCGCCGGCTGCGTCGCCTCGCGGGGGCCTGCTTCTCCTTCGCCGGCTTCAC